>NZ_CP036264.1:9202354-9203514 GCF_008035925.1 Stieleria maiorica | reverse complement strand
GGGAAGCCATTGCCATCTCCGTAACAGGGCAGTGAGAAACCAGTCCGGCTGAATTTATTGGCGGAGGGGTTCACTGAGGCAAGGCTTCGGCGAATACTGAATCCAGATTTTGGTGCGATCGTCGTGTACTCGCGGGGCTCGTCATCTTTGAGTGGAAATACCGCAATCGTTCGATTCGTCGAATTCTCGTACTTTGCCGACTCGATTCGAGCGTCATTCGCAAATAGCTCCAACTTCAACGGCTCCGACAAATCGCAATTAAACATGGAGTCGCCATACGGGTGCTGACGCCCCACCGCCTCCGCATTGACGGTAATCGTGTAGAAGCCGTCTTGTGGAACGAGTTCGGAGCGATCTCTTGGACGGTACTTTGGCCCTTCATCGTCTCGAGGGGTGCCATCGCCCAGGTCGACGCGTTCGACCTGGAAGCCACCAAATCCGAGAGGGTAAATTCGCTCCCACGATTTATCCCCATGCCCCATTTCGACATACTTCCCGTCTTTATTGACAATCCAGTAGGTCCGGCCGCGGAACTGCCATTGCCTATCCCAGAAGTCATTCGCAGTGAACGTGTCGCTAACGACAGAGGGCTGCGCTGGAATGTCGACGACCTTATCGATAGAAGCGGAAGCGGCTTCGAGATATCGGTCCATCAGATAACGCGATATCACCAAACTACTTCCGATGTTTTCAAACCCATCCACCCTCTCTTCGCTGGGAAAAGAGGCCGTTGGATTGAAAGATGACATATCGAGACCCAGTAGGTCCCGCAGGGTATTGCGATACTGGAAGCTGTTCATCCGGCGAAGCCCCGTGGATTCCTTCTCCACTTGCTTCGCATAGAAAGCATCCAACTTGGGCGTTATCCAAGACACCAACCGAGTACGCTCTTCATCGGTTGGTTGCTCTACTTCCTCGGGCGGCATCTCTCCGAGATTGACCATGTCGAGAATCTCTTGCCACTCAAAAGCCGCATCCTCGTCGAAGACGTCAACACTCAGATGATCAAAGCGTCGGTCGCCTTTTTGCTTCTCCCACGACGATCGCACCAAAATTAGGCTGCAAACAGGAGTTTTTCGAGAAATGCGGTGTTCCAGCCTGCGATTTTTCGTTTCCGCCTAAGACTCTTCTTCCGGGTGTCTCGCTTGAGAAGCGTCGTG
>NZ_CP036264.1:9109120-9201034 GCF_008035925.1 Stieleria maiorica | reverse complement strand
GGGAAGCCATTGCCATCTCCGTAACAGGGCAGTGAGAAACCAGTCCGGCTGAATTTATTGGCGGAGGGGTTCACTGAGGCAAGGCTTCGGCGAATACTGAATCCAGATTTTGGTGCGATCGTCGTGTTGCTTCTCCTCTCCGTGGCAGTTCAAACAGTGCGTCTTGAGAAATGCAATCGGACCCGAGGTCTCGCCATCACCAGCGTCTTCCGAGGCCGAAGCGTTGGCACTGCCAATCAATGCAGCGCCCGCAAATGACACCAAGATGCCGAGTCTTCGTAATTCAATAGCCATAAAAAGCGGTTCAGATTTGCTAGTCATTTTCTAGGAGAAATTATCCAAAGTTCCTGTGCTCGTTCCGAATTGGTCAACCTCCAATCCGAAACGCTGAAGCATCGTCAAGTAGAGATTGCACGCCGGCGTCTTTGAGTGTTCCTTCGCCGAGTAAACCTTATGCTCTCCATGCCTGAAGCCTCCGCCCGCCAACATCAGTGGCAATTTCACATTCGAATGCGAACTAGCATTGCCCATCCCGGAACCTGACAAGACCATCGTTTGATCGAGCAAGCTCCGACCCTCCTCAACCTTGACGGCATCCAAAGATCTGATGAAATCCGCCTGAGCCTTGGCCAGGAAGTCCTCAACCTTTCGCAACTGAGACAAACGAGTCTCATCTCTCCCATGATGGGTGAGCGTATGGTATCCCTGATCGACACCGTCAATTCCCGAGGACCCATCCCATTCCGAGATGGCGTACGAAACTACTCGCGTCGAATCGGTCTGCAGCGCCAGCTTTATTAATTCGTAGTAGAGCGGAACCTTTTCAACAAAATGGATCGGCATCGGATCAGGCAACCGGAAGTCCACAACGGGTTTTGCGGTGTTCAGCCAATCCTCCGACATGTTCAGACGTTTCTCCACTTCCCTGATTGACGTGAAGTATTCGTCCAGCTTATCCAGATCTTTAGGGTTAAGACGCTTCTTCAATAAGGCCGCGTCATCCATCACCACATCAAGGATGCTGCTGTTCAATTTGTTCGAACGTGCCAAACGCTTTTTCTGGCTCTCGCTGGTTTCTTGAAAAAGCCCATCAAACACCTGCCGCAAATCAGTGATTGGAGGAGCCGGCACGCCGTTCCGCGTCCACGACATCCGCGTCCACGACTTGATTGACTTCGCCCCACCAATGTCCAACTGCAGCGAAGCAAACCGCGTATCGCTTCCCACATGATCTGCCGCCATTTGGTCGACCGAGACGTTGCGACCCGGGCGATCCTTGGCTTGATTTGCCAGCACTCCAGAAAGAAACGCATGCACGGCAGCATGACCGCCCTTCACGCCGGGATGGTCGAGATTGGAGAAGACCGTGAAGCGGTCTCTCATGTCCATGAACGGCTTCAGATAGCGTGTAGCGGTATAGTTCTTCCCGGCCTCGGAAGGGAAGAAGGCGTCGGGATTGATGCCGTAGTTGTAGCCGATGCACACCATCCGCATCTTGGAAGTTGCGGAAGCAACACTCGCCGCGTTGACGACAGGGCTCGCGATCGATTCAAGGAAAGGCAGGGCAATTGATGCGCCCGCACCTCGAAGGAATGTTCTCTTGTTGATTTTCATGATGGGCAAATTCTTTCCTGTCGATGTTTGACGACTTCGTCAATGACGGACCTGTCTTTCGCTCCCGCGCTAGCGAAAGTTGGACAGAAAGAATCACAGTTTTTGAAATTCGATCAAAAACTGGAGTAGTGGACGAGGCAACGAGTCCCCGCGTTTATGGACTCGTAGCCGCGTCCGCTACGTTTGCACAACTTGTACCTTTCTCACGCTCAAAGAAAGAATCTCAAGTATGGCGAACCATCCGAAATCCGACGCACCATCAACGCCAACTCGAGTAAATGGTAGTCACCCCACATGCTCGATTCGCTGTGGGAGACCTTCGAACCTTCGGGAACATGATCCCAGTGGTTGGGCCAGTGATAGATCGAGTGCAGCAAGAGCCCTTGATGATTCTGTTTCGTTGACAGATAGGGTTCAGCAAACAGAGTCTTTGCAACCGTCAATCCTGCTTGGTAATAGTTTCTACCCCTGTCAGTATTTCCAAGGTAGTTGCCCAATCGAATCAATCCTTGCGCCGCAATGGCGGATGCTGACGCGTCGACGGGTTCAAAATCGTTGTACGGCTCCGCTTCCCGACCACGCCAGTCTCCCATTCGCGACAATCCAGGTGCTCCGTCGTCCCAATAGGTGATTCCATCAAGCGTCGAGACGTCATGAATGTAATGATCGCAAGTTTCGACTGCGTTCCGCTCGTAGACTTTCATGACATCGGATTTGGCGATCCCGCAAGCCGATTGAAAGTCACTGGCGGGAATCGTTTCGAAGAACTCCAGTTCCTCGGCGAACCCCAACATCGCCCATGACAAACCTCGGGTCCAAGTACTGAAGGGACTGTAGCCCTGCTGCGTTGCACGCGAGCGAAACGCACCATCGATCCGATTGAATGTCCCTTCATGCGCGGTCCGACCGCGCACGTCATAGGTGTGTTCGCTATCGCCGTGAAAGACGATGCACTGACTGGTTGTCAAACCATGTAGAACGGATCGCTTCAAGAGGTTCGCCTCGCGATCCCCTTCATGCATCAATTTGTGACCAAGCTGCCAAGCAACCCCAAGGATTCGGGTGGTTCGCATCGTATCAATGAACAGCGAATGCGGCCCATTGAACGAGTAGATGTAGCCGAGCGCGGAAGCGTTAGCGGAGTGCTTTGATTTGACAGGAGGAGTGCCTGACCAACGCGATCCCTGGATCGCACCGGAGGCTGCAATCGCGTTGCTGTAAGTCATTTCTTCCCATTCGTCGGCGACGATTCGCGTCTCTTTGAGAAGTCGCAGTAGATTCCCGTAAGTCGATAGATTGTTGAAGCCATGGTCGTGAACCCCGACATGGGTCACGTGCGGGAGCATGTTGTCAATGGTGCGACGTTTGCCGAGCCCGATGAGCTTGTCGTCACCCAGGCCGTCACCCGCCAGAATCATGCAGCCGTATTGAAATCCTTGGGTCCATTCTGTCCAGCCCCGAGTCGCGTAGCTTCCATCGACCGTAAACACCGGGGTTCCCTTACTCGCATCCCACGTTCGATCGATCACTTCCGCTTTTTGGGCGGCAAGCTCCAGTACATGCTGGGTGTCAACGCGGAGGTCGGACGCAGTAAGTTGGTGATTAATCTGCATGTAGATTGATTACGCTGTCTTTCGTCGGCCTGCGATTGAGCGGCCCCGGTCGGGATTTCTCGCGGGAGGTATGTCGTCGAATGTTCGGTTGGGCGGTGCTGGCATGATCTCTCCTCCGCAGTCACTCAAATTGGACAGGAGCACGAGACAAATTTGAAAAAGATTTTCTTCGAAAGTCCAATTCCGACCAATGCGGGAGTGAACTGAGGGACAATGTCTTCCTCGAAATGCGATCCTGCATCGTTCCAACTATGTTCCGCGTACGCGGTGAACAAAGACAGCTCTGAATCAGGTTTTATGTCAACAAGAAAAATCCGATTGATCAGGCCGGTGCCACTTGCCGCGTTCCTGCTGCTTGCTTGCAACTATTCAGCCATGTTCGCCAGCGATCGCCCCAACGTCATTCTGATTATGAGCGATGATCAGGGCGTGGGCGATTACGGCTTTATGGGCAACACGGTCATACGCACCCCGGCACTCGATGCGATGCACGCGCGAAGCGGGTTTTTGTCGAGGTTTTACGTAAGTCCGGTTTGTGCACCGACTCGGGCGAGCCTCATGACGGGGCGATACAACTACCGCACACGCTGCGTCGATACCTACTTGGGCCGCGCAATGATGGACGCAGACGAAGTGACGCTTGCGGAGTGTCTACGAGACGCGGGCTATCGAACTGGAATCTATGGGAAGTGGCATCTGGGCGATAACTATCCCATGCGAGCCATGGATCAAGGCTTTCGAGAATCATTGTTGCACCGCGGTGGAGGAATCGGACAACCATCCGATCCGATCGGCGCGGAAGGCAAATACACTGATCCAGTGCTGTTCAAGAACGGCGAAGAAGTTGCGATGCAAGGGTACTGCACCGACATCTTTTTCGGCGCGGCAATGGACTTCATCTCCAACAGCGCGGCGTCGAACGAACCATTCTTCACTTATATCGCAACCAACGCTCCTCACGGACCTTTCGACGATGTTCCGACGGAATTGTACGAGGAATACAAAAACACCGATTTGTCGCCGCTGCTAGTCAGTCCGCTTCCCGAAAAGCGTCGCGAGGCTGAGTTCGACAAGCTGGCTCGGATTGCGGCGATGATCACCAACATTGATGACAACGTCGCGCGTTTGTTTGCAAAGCTCGACGAACTCGGAGTGACCGACAATACGATCGTCATCTACTTGAACGACAATGGCCCCAATTCGATGCGCTACGTTGGTGAAATGCGAGGCATGAAGACGCATGTTGACGACGGCGGCATTCGATCGCCCTTGGTGATGCATTGGCCGGCCAGGATTTCCGCGGGTACAATGTCGACCCAACTTTGTGCTCACATCGATGTGATGCCGACCATCCTCGACGCTTGTCAGGTTCCGTTACCAGCGTCACGCAAAATCGACGGTCGCAGCTTTCTTCCGCTGCTGACGAATGGGGACGCCGAGTGGCCAACGCGACAGGTCGTCTTTCAGGCACATCGAGGCAATGTCCCACAACGATTCAATCACTTTGCCATCCACGAAAATCCTTGGAAACTGGTTCATCCGAGCGGATTTGGAAGAGAACGAGTCGCGGGCGAAGCGAAGTTGGAGCTCTACAATCTCGAAGAAGATCCTCGCCAGTTGGATGATGTCGCGGCGAAGTATCCTGAGATCGCGCGACGCCTCACACAGGCCTATGAAGATTGGTTCGCGGATGTGAGTATGTCTCGCCATGACAACTTCGCGCCACCACGAATCGTTATCGGCACGGAACACGAACCGGAGACAGTGCTGACGCGACAAGATTGGCGGCACGTGAGCGGCCGACCTTGGGGAGGGGCCTCGAACGGGTTCTGGCTTTTGAACGCGTCACAGGCGGGTGAATACGAAGTCGAAATCATTCTCGATAGCGGCGACTATCCCAGTGGCACCGCGACCGTCACTGCGGGCAACGCGGTTGGCCAATGCGAGATCGTCGCCGGAAAACAACGCGGCCATCGAACAACCCTTGCCTTGCCCAAGGGAGATATTTCGCTTTCTGTTGAGCTGACGCTGGGCGAGCAAACGTTGGGGCCGCATCAAGTGGTGTTGACGCGATAGCATGATGTTTCCCACTGAAATCATCGCTCGTTTGAGACGCACACGCGTTGTTGCAGGATTTTCCGTTGATAAGGCCGAGCACGCGGTTCCGATCGCGAGGGCGTTGTTGGCCGGTGGAATCGATGCGATCGAATTGCTGCTGCGGACGCCTGACGGCTTGGCTGCCGTGGAGGCGATCTGTGCCGACGTACCCGAGATCTTGGTCGGTGTGGGAACGATCCTCACACCAGATACCATGAGAGACGTCAAGAACGCGGGTGCCGATTTTGGTGTCGCTCCAGGACTGAATGCAAACGTGATTCGTGCCGCAAGGGACGCGGGTTTGCCTTTTGCACCAGGGATCGCTACGCCCTCGGATCTGGAAGCTTCGATCGAATTGGGTTGCCGTTTCGTCAAGCTGTTCCCCGCCGAGTCTCTTGGTGGGATCGGTTATCTGCGAAGCATGTCGGCTCCGTACAGCCACCTTGGCATCGAATACTTCCCGCTCGGTGGAATTAACGCCGACAACATGTCAGCCTACCTAGCCGAACCAAACGTTGTGGCTGTCGGCGGGTCTTGGATTGTCAAGAAGGAACTGGTTGCCCAGGAAGACTGGACGGCCATCTCTGCCCGCGCCAAAGAAGTCACCCAAGCGGTCCAAATCGCTGACCAATGAAACACGTCCATTTTCAAGATTAACAAGCCACATGAATAACGTTGTCGTTACGTTCGGTGAAATCATGGGCCGTCTGGCCGCACCAGCCAATCTGCGTCTTCGACAGACGCGGCAATTCGATGTGATGTACGTCGGTGCGGAAGCGAGCGTTGCCGCGTCCATTTGCAACTTTGGTGGTGCCGCTCGGTTTGTGACGGCCTTGCCAAAGCACGCATTGGCGGATGCAACGATGGATTCCGTTCGTGCGTTCGGGATTGATACCCGGTATATCTTGCGAACCGACAAAGGACGCTTGGGTTTGTACTTTTTGGAAACGGGTGCCAATCAGCGTCCGAGCAACGTGGTCTACGACAGAGCCGATTCGGCGGTCTCGATGACCAGTGCGGATCAATATGATTGGGGCGCGATTTTTCAAGATGCCCAGTGGTTGCACCTGAGCGGCATAACCCCGGCGCTTTCAAGGATCGCGGCGGAAGCAACACTCGTCGCCGCGAGCAAAGCAAAAGACGCCGGCGCCACTGTGTCAATTGACCTGAACTTTCGCAGCAAGCTCTGGAAATGGGACGCGTCAAAGTCCCCTCGAGAATTGGCCCAAGAAACCATGAAGAGCATTCTGCCTTTCGTGGATGTCGTCATCGCCAATGAGGAGGACTGCCATGACGTGCTTGGGATCCAGGCGGGTGACACCGACGTGCATGCCGGATCGCTTGACACCTCTCGCTACCCCAACGTGGCACGACAAGTGGTCCAGATGTTTCCCAACGTTGGCAAAGTTGCAATCACGCTGCGGGAGAGTCTTTCGGCGACGCACAACAACTGGGGAGCGATGCTTCTGGATGCCGCGAGCGATCGCGCTGTCTTCGCGCCTGTCGATTCCAGCGGTGACTATTGTCCCTATGAAATTAAAAGCATCGTCGACCGAGTCGGTGGAGGCGATTCGTTTGCCGGCGGGCTGATTTTCGCGTTGACGACGCCTGAGCTGAGCGTGCCGCAAACAGCTCTGGGTTACGCGGTCGCGGCTTCCTGTCTCAAGCACTCCATTCAGGGTGACGTCAATCTTTCGACCCGCAGCGAAGTGGAGTTGCTCATGGGAGGCTCCGCCTCGGGACGGGTAGTTCGGTAGTGGACGAGGCCACGAGTCCTCCGTCAACGGACTCGTAGCCTCGTCCACTACAATTTCCAATTTTCTTCGAGAAAGTCTCAATCTTGTTGTCCAACTTCAAGTGGTCTGGGAGAGGACTTGGAGAATCCGTCCGCTCATCCATCGATATCCAGATCGCCGGATTGCGAACTCGTAGGGAATGAAAAGATGAAACGAATTGACCGACGCCAATTGCTGCGTGGTACCGGCGCGGTAGTCGCACTGCCGTTCCTTGAGTCGTTGGCGGTTACGAATCGTGCCATCGCGTCAGAAGGCGTAGCTGGTTCGACCGCCGATCAACCCCCAATGCGGATGGTATGCATCGGACTGGAATATGGCCTGTACCCAAATGACTTCTTTCCCTTGCAAACCGGACGCGACTACGAGTTGCCTCGGTTGCTGTCTCCTTTGGCAGCGTTAAAAAACGACTTCACAGTCTTCTCCGACTTGGACCATCCCGGCGTCGCTGGAGGCCACGCTGCGACGCATACGTTTTTATCTGGGATTCGCTCGGACCAAGCCAGCCAGTATCCCGAGGGTAATATATCGGTCGATCAAAACGCTGCCGAGTTCGTCGGAGCAGAAACTCGATATCAATCAATGCAACTGGGGCTAGGCGGTGGCGGTGTTTCTTGGACGCGAAACGGTGTGGAGATTCCAACCATTTCCAAACTGCAGACGATGTTCGACGCTCTGTTCTTGGAGACACCCCCGTCACATCGAAAGCAAAAAGCCAGCACTTTCGCTGTCAACCGAAGCATCCTTGATGTTGTTGGTGACGATGCGGCTGATTTGAGGAAGAGAATCAGTCACAGCGATTCGACGAAGCTTGATGAGTACTTCACTTCGATTCGTGAAGTTGAAAAGCGTTTACAGCAGTCCGAAGCCTGGCTGAATAGACCAAAGCCGAAGTCCGACTACAAGTTGCCCAAGCCTCTGCCGACCAGCTTCGCCGAGGAGGTTGCGCTCTACTATGACCTGATGAAACTCGCGTTGGAAACCGATTCGACTCGCGTCCTCTCGATGGCCATCCACGGATGGACAGGGGAATCCGGGCTCTCAGGTATCTCGATGGGATACCACAATCTGACGCACCACGGAAAAGACGAATCGAAACTTCAGCAATTGGCGGTGATTGAGCACTTCCATACGTCGCAGTTGGCAAGATTCTTGGAAAGCCTCAAGCGATCACAAGCTTCGCCAGATACGTCACTACTCGATCAGACCATGGTGTTGTTCGGAAGTGGACTCGGGAATGCGAGTTCTCATTCCAATCGCAAGTTGCCTCTGTTGCTGGCGGGTGGTGGCTTCCAACACGGCGAGCACAAGGCGTACCCAGAAGGCCATGGTTCGAAAGTACCCGCCTGCAATTTGTATCTATCAATGCTGCAGCGTTTTGGTATCGAGACAGATCGCTTCGGAACCTCGACGGGAACACTGGAGGGGCTGAGCTAGTGAGTTGGTCGCTTCTCTTTTGTAATCTGAAACGATTCGTCGCGATTGGTCTGGCGATCATAGCTTTGAAGCCTCACGTCAAAGCAGACGACACGCAGATTGACACGCTGGCTTACGTCAAGAATCACTGCGTGCGCTGCCACGGCGAGGAAGAACAGAACGCGGATCGCCGATTCGACACCTTGGTCGCGGACCTCTCGGAAAAGGAGACGGCCGAGCACTGGCAGGAGATACTGGATGTCGTCAATCTGGGTGAGATGCCTCCCGAGGATGAACCGCAACCATCCGACAAGGAAACCAAACAGTTCGTCGCCGCAGTCACACGGCAACTTGAACAAGCGCGTGAGTCACTATCAGGCATACACCAACAAGGATTTAGACGACTAAACCGTCAGGAATATCGCAACACGATTCGTGACCTACTAGGCGTGAATATCGAATCGTTCGATCCGACGTCGTCCTTCCCCGCAGATGATCGAGTCGACGGCTTCAGTAATCTCGGCGAGCACTTGGTTCTATCTGACTACCTGATGCAATGCTATCTGGAAGCAGCATCACAAAGTATCGACAAGGCAGTCCAGTCGCGGGCGGTTGTCGAACCCATCAACGAAATTCTGTCACCGAATGATTTCAGCAAGCGAAGGTTTCTGTTCCGCCCAGAGCAGAACTTCATCGTCAATCCAACCGGCCAATATGTCGATGTGGCGCACAGCCATCCAGATCGGGCAAGGCTT
This sequence comes from Stieleria maiorica, assembly GCF_008035925.1. Classification (NCBI taxonomy): domain Bacteria; kingdom Pseudomonadati; phylum Planctomycetota; class Planctomycetia; order Pirellulales; family Pirellulaceae; genus Stieleria; species Stieleria maiorica. The sequence goes on along the minus strand of NZ_CP036264.1, from coordinate 9,191,746 downwards.
CATGCAAGACGTTTTCCCGGCGCTCCGGCCGACGGCTATTACACCATTCGCATCAAAGCCGAAGGTGTGAACCGCAAGCACCCCTATCCGCCGAATGAACTAAAGATTGATCCAGATGAACCAATCAAAATGGAGATCATTGCGACCGATCCGAAGTTGGCCCGACCCGGAGCTGGGCAGAACTCATCTGATCGCATCGTGGCAACCATTCCAGTTGAGGACCACGCGGCGAAGGTCTACGAGCTGCGGATGTGGTTGGACAAAGGATTCGTGCCCGTCATCCGCTATGCCAATGGGCCAATCGACTTCAGAGCATCCTTGGTAAGGCTGGTCAAAAAGTTCCACCCGGAGGCGAAGACCAGCAACTGGCTCGATGTTTTCTCAACGGAGCCCTCCGAGATACTCGACGTCTGGATATCCGACGCTTACGAAGGCCCTCGGTTGCGAGTCCACCAGATGGAGATTGCAGGTCCAGAACCAAGAGATGTCACGAAAGTTGACCTGTTGTCTGACCCAACTTCGAAATCCCTACCCCCTTTCCTTTATCTAGCCTTTCGTAGGCCGCCGCTGAATTCGGAGGTTGAACGTTACGAGGCTTTCTATCAATCTCGATTAGACGCCGGCGAGACTCGAAGAGTCGCGTATCTCACCACCTGCAAGGCCATCCTTTGCTCGCCGAGCTTTCTCTATATCGAGACACCGCCTGGAGCGGATGAGCGAGACGAGGATGACTATCGGCTCGCTTCGCGGCTCTCGTACTTTCTGTGGAGTTCGATGCCGGACGAACAACTGCTCCAAATCGCCGCCAACGGGACATTGCGCGATCCGAACGTGTTGCTTGCCCAGACTCGCCGCATGTTGGACGATCCCAAGGCTGAAGCGTTCATTGAGAACTTTACGAACAGTTGGCTGCATCTCAGCGAACTGGGATCAATGCCGCCCGACCCGCAAAAGTTTGAAAGCTATTATGACCGTCAGCTTGAGCCATTGATGCGGCGAGAGACTCAGCTATTCTTCGCGGAAGTTTTACAAAAGAACCTGAGCATCGATCATTTCATCGATTCCGACTTCACCTTCGCCAATCGTTACCTGGCGGCTCACTACGGTTTGCCGAAGGTCGCGGGGGACGAGTTTCGGCGAGTCCCACTACCTGAGCAATCATTTCGCGGAGGTTTACTCGGCCACGCAAGCGTGCTGACTGCAACTTCGAATGGAGTTGAAACTTCGCCCGTGACTCGCGGCATCTGGGTCTTGGAGAATATTCTTGGGTCACCACCTCCGCCTCCACCGCCGGATGTCGAGCCCTTGGAGCCAGATATTCGAGGCGCGACGACGATTCGAGAACAGCTCGCCAAGCATCGCAACGTTGCAACGTGTGCCGAATGCCATCGTAAGATCGATCCGATCGGCTTCGCTTTAGAGTCTTTCGATCCCATTGGCTCAGTTCGCCATCATTATTCTGGCAGCGATGGAGAGCCTACCAACAAGGTGGACACGTCGGGAATGTTACCGAGTGGCGAGTCATTCGCTGACATTGTCGAACTGAAGCAATTGCTGCTGAAGCAGAAGGATCAAGTCGCGAAGTGCCTAACGCAAAAAATGTTGACCTATGCACTCGGACGAGAACTTGGATTCCAGGACCGGCCAGTCGTTGAGTCTGTTCTGGACGCATTTGTCGAGCGAGACGGCGGACTCCGTGACCTTGTGGAATTGATCGTCACCAGTGACGTGTTCAAGGCAAATTAAGAAATCGAGTAATGACCTATGGCATGTAGCGCCCGTAACACGAAGAACCTCACCCCAGGGCTAAAGTACTGTCTTCTCTGTATTGTTGGGGTCCTCGCATCTTTTGCAGGTAATTTGAATGCAGAGGATTTACCGCCCAACATTGTCTTCATGTTCGCAGACGATCTTGGATTCGGTGATCTAAGTTGTTACGGACATCCCTATGCGAAAACGCCTAATCTGGATCGCCTCGCCAGCCAGGGTACTCGTTTTACCCAGTTTTATGTCACTGGAGTTACCTGCAATCCCAGTCGTACCGGATTGATGACGGGTTTGTTTCCGGCTCGATATCCGAAGTATGCCGCCGACTTTGGGTTCGGCGACCATGTAACGATCACGGAGCTGTTGAAACGAAAAGGTTACAAGACTGGACACTTCGGCAAGTGGCACATTGGGCCCGACGACTCGGACGGAACCTACGGCATCGACGATATCGAAACGCTCGGCAGTAGCCGCGAAAAATCGGAGGGTCGCGACACGATGCTCTACTCTGCTGCGATTGACTTTATTCGTGAAAACAAGGACGGGCCGTTCTATGTGAACGTGTGGGGCCACGCAACTCATTTCCCTGTCAATACACCGGATGCCCTTGCGGCAACGTTTGATGATGTGAAAGTCGAACGCGGTGATTTCTCGCCGACCATGCAGCAGAAATTCGAAGAGTGCATCCAGATCGGGGGCGATATTGATCGATCAATGAGGCAGTATCTAGGCGATGTCTACCAGATCGACCTCAACGTCGGTCGACTTTTGCAGACGCTGGACGAACTGTCGCTAAGCGACAACACGATTGTCGTGTTCTCGAGCGATCACGGTCCCGCACCAGTCATCCTCGCCAACAAGGGAGCGCGCAAATACTCCGACAACATGCTCGGCTACGCGGGAGAGTTTCGCGGAGGGAAGCACACGCAGTTTGAAGGCGGTACAAGAGTTCCTTTCATCGTTCGCTGGCCCGGCAAAGTGCCCGCCGGTCGAGTCGATTCGGGCAGCGTCTGCTCGTTTGTTGATTGGATGCCGACACTCGCTGCAATCGCTGGAGTCAGTGATCTACCCGAGCAGTTGGACGGCGAGGATATCTCTGACATCTGGCAAGGAGCCGAGCGGCAGCGTTCGAAACCCCTGTACTGGAGACTTAGCTCCCCCGGCGCAACGTCGACGATGCGTGATGGCAACTGGAAGCTGCACCTTCCACGGCAAAGGCGTGGGTCACCTGAACTGTATGACTTGTCAATCGATCCGTCCGAGAGCAATAACGTCGCCGAGGCCAATCCAGAAGTGCTAAAGCGTCTGATGCGACAACTACGCGCTTGGAATGCTGAACTCCCGACTGCCTACGAGAAGGCCGGTGAACGCGACAACGACGAATGATTTAAAGAATGCCAAAATAGACCCTCATCTCACAAGAAATCCCACGCATGAACGCAACACTTTTTAATCGAACTGCAAGCCTATCGTTTTCGCTTTTCTTGGCCATTTTCCTGTGCCAGTGTGCACGGGCTGAACGGACAGATTCGGGTAAGCCGAACATTGTGTTGCTTTTCATCGACGACTGGGCATGGAACGGAACGCCTGTAGCGATGGATGACGCACTAGGAAACTCGAAGATGCCGGTGCTCGAGATGCCAAACATCGAACGGTTGGCAAGGGAAGGCATGAAGTTTCGTAACGCCTATGCTTCACCCCAGTGCTCTCCTTCACGCGTTTGTGTTCAGACGGGGCAGTCGTCGCCGCGGAGCGGATACACGGTCTATATGAATTCGCGTGGGCAGGATTACTACGACGAAAGTCGAATGTACAAGAACTTTCCTGTGGTTGGCTGCGTCTCGGACCAGACAATTGATCCGGATACGGTAACGATTCCCGAAGCCTTGGCGCCACTTGGTTATGTCAGTGCCCATGTTGGCAAGTGGCACATGCGTGGTAATCCTGGGGATGAGGGCTATGTGCTGCACGATGGTAATACGGACAACAAGCCCGGCAATACGCTTGCCTCGTTCGCGAAAGAAGGGGAAGCAAAGCCACGACGAATACCCGAGAAACTGACCGATCCGAAGTTGATGTTTAGCACGACGGCGAAGGCGATCGGATTCATGGAACAACAGGTCGCCGCCGGGAATCCGTTCTACTTACAGATCTCGCACTACGCGATGCACGCCGGAAGTGAATGTTTACCGGCGACCCGTGAGAAGTATGCGAATCACCCACTCGTCGAAGATTGGTACAAAGCAAACAACAAAGACAAGGACACCGTCCGTTTAGGCGACGACCCCGCAGTTTGGCTTGGAATGGGCGAGGACCTCGACGGTCGAATCGGAGCCGTGCTCGAAAAGATCGAAGCGCTTGGCATTGAAGATAACACCTACGTGGTACTTGTATCCGACAACGGATATCGGCACAAAGAGCTGCTTCTCGATCCGGAGCTCAAGCAACCTCACCACGGTGCAAAGTGGTGGGTCTGGCAGGGCGGCATTCGGGTGCCGATGATTGTGAAAGGACCTGGGATCAAAGCTGGCTCGGAATTCAACGGCAACGTCGTTAACTACGACTTCCTTCCGACCTTTGTGGATTGGGCAGGCGGTGATTCGAGCATGCTGATGAACATCGACGGTGTTAGCCTTGCGCCGTACATGGCAGGGCAGCCGCCGACCGAGGCGTTCCTGAATCGAAATCTCTATTTCCACTACCCGCACTACCGTACGACCATGCCGCACTCCGCGGTTGTCTCCGGCAATCGCAAATTGTTGCATTTCTACGAGCGTCCAGACATCCCGATGCTCTTCGACCTGAGTGACGACATCGGAGAAGTCCACAACATTGCGGCGACTCACCCGGAAGAACATCGCCGTCTCTATGATGAGATGATGCAGTATTTCGACGAAGTTGGTGCCCGCATCCCGAAACGAAATCCGGATTACGACCCGGCGACCTACAAGGGATCGAAGGAATACTCAGCGCGCGTCCAATGGGGCCCATTTACAGGGAGCCGGCAACTTGAAGCGGACGAGAGATGAAACCACGCCAACGGCTTAAGACCGATGTCGTAAGTACGGCTGCGGCCGCTCATTGAACGTGCGCTACTTTGTGGATTCGATTTGGCGGATGCGGATGGATCGAAACGAAACGTGGCGAGCTTTCTCCGGTGACTTCTTTACGCCGTGCACCTGCAATGCGATCACGCCCGACGGATACTTTTCGTAGACTCCGTCATCCGTAACATCGGCAACTTGTTTGCCATTGATCCAAGATTGAATCCGCGGGCCAACAGCCAGCACTCGCAGTTTGTTCCATTCGCCGTTGGTCATCGTTTCATTCCGGATCAAATCTTCCTTGGGTGTAATCCAGGCACCATTGCCCTGGTTAAAGATATTGCCGGATCTGCCTGGCGATTTGCCTAGATCTACTTGGGGGCCATGAATGACGGGGCGAGCTTTGCCGGCGTCGTTTGTACGCGTCAGCTGAGTTCGAATTTGAATGCCCGAATTCAGGTCCGTGTCATGAAGTTTGACTTCGAGTTCGAGTTCAAAATCGCCGTACGTTTCAACCGTGTGAAGAAAATGAGTCTGGCTGGAACTCGTGCCAACAATGATCCCGTCGACAATCGCAAACTGCGTGTTGTCGCGTGACGGTAACCAGCCGTCGAGGTTCTTGCCATAAAACAGTGTGGTCCAATCGCCAGCAAGGGAGACGCCACAGCAGAAGGAGATCGCAACGAACACAATAGATGCGAAACACCGCCGTGGCGATCGATCAGCAAAAAAGAATGTACCGGAAAGCATTGGAGGTCCTGCGGCTAAACATTGGGAAGGGAAAACTCGGGACGTCGTTCTTTCGTCAGCATCGAATTAGCAGCGTCATCGTCGATGATCTGCTCGTTGGCAGCGTCCCAGTGGATCGTTCGACCAGTCTCGCGACAAATGTTGATCAAATGCGCAATAGTGGAAATCAGGTGACCGACTTCGACTGGAGCATTGGGATCCTCCCGGGTCTGAATGCAATCGAGCCAGTTGGCGACGTGCGATTCGGTTTGTGAACCTGTAAACGGTGCGAGCAGATTCGTTGGATTGCAAGCGAACCGTCCGCGATTGATTTCAATCTTGCCGTGCTCTCCAATAAAAATTCCACCGAACGCGGGTCCGCCGGTGCTTTCCAGCCGAATGACAGTGCCATCCGGGTAATACAGCCACACACCGCGATCCCAGTAGTCCTTCGCGTCAGTCGTCGGTTCGATCCGCGTCGGCGCGACTTGTTCCCACCCCATTGCAAGGTGAACCATGTCCAGCGCGTGCGAACCACGATCACAAATGGGGCCTCCGGTAAAGGCGTCGAAGCTCCGCCACCGACGTTGCAGCTGTTCGTGGTAGTCGAGCAACTTTGCTTGGTCACAAAAACGATTCCAATCCATGCCTTCGGGGATCAGTTGCTTGTCGAGACCCTTTGCAGGCCGAGAGCCTGAGTAGTTTTTAACGAGGATTGTCGAGACTTTGCCCAAGCCACCTCTCCGAACGAATTCACACGCATACTGATTGATTGGCGTGCTGCGTTGTTGTGTGCCGACCTGCAGCACTCGTTTGTGCTTTCGCACGGCTTTGACCAGTGCTCGTCCTTCCGGAATGCTGAAGCTGAGTGGCTTTTCGGCGTAAACATCCAGGCCTTTTGCACAGGCGAGGATTGCCGCCCGCACGCGGACGTGATCGGGTGTCGCGATCATGACGGCATCCAGATCCTCAGAATCGAACATCTGCTCGTAGTTCTGATAACGCATCCAGGAATCACCGGCCTTTGGATTCTTCTTTTCATCAGACGCGAGGGCATCGATCTGCGGAAGAAAGCAATCGCAGACGGCGACCAATTCGGCTCGATGGGATTCGCGGGCCAAGGCGCGAGTCAACCACTTGGCTCGATTGCCAGCGCCGATCAGCCCGACTCGCAACTTTTCATTCGCGGAGGTTGACGGTGCGGCGTAAATCAATGACGGCAACAGTCCGCTCGCTGTCAGCGCCGTGGTCGTACCAATCGATTTCAAAACAGTTCGACGCAATCGTAGGTTTTGAATTGAAGTGGTCATGATTGATCCTGTTGTTTGTGAAAGTTCATTCAGCCGTGGCGGCGGGCCGGAGGGTCTTCTTGAATTCAGATGCAAACATGTTCAAACGGCTCTTCATGCGGGCAGCGATGTCGGTGTGCTGATCAATCATGTTCTTCTCTTCGCCAACATCCTCGCGCAGATTGAAGAGCATCTCGACATCGCCTCGTTTTGCCTGCGCCGCTCTCGTCCGCTCCTTCACAAGTTCATTTCGCTGCCTGCGAGGCAGTTTTTGTTCTTCTGGAGAAAGCTCGATTTCAATCTTCGGCTGGACGTCCCTTGCCGGGACGTTCAAGTATTTCCAATCGCCCATACGGACACCGTTCACCGACCGGCCGCGCAGATAGTAGATTGCCTCATGCGGCGACTTCGCTCCGTTCTCGCCTGCCAGGACCGGCCAGATGTTCTTGCCGTCGATGATGCGATCGCTTGGGGCCGTTCCGCCCGCGAGTGTTACCAGTGTTGGCAGCAGATCCATGACCGCGATGGGTTCATCGGTCACGTGACCTGCGGGAATGTTCCCTGGCCAACGAGCGATGAACGGCACGCGAACGCCACCTTCAAAGGTCGAGCCCTTCGCACCACGAAGCGGTCCAGCACTGGCGCCCTGACCCAAATGTGGCCCGTTGTCGGACGTAAAAATCACCAATGTATTCTCATCCAGCCCGAGTTCTTTGAGCGTCTTCAGGATTTCACCCGTACTCCAATCGAGTTCCTGAATCGCATCGCCGTAAATTCCCAACTTGCTCTTCCCGACAAAGTCCGCCGAGGCATGCACCGGGATGTGCACCATGTTGTGGGCCAGATAGAGGAAAAACGGATGATCCCTATGTTCGGTGATGAAACGGACAGCCTCACGCGTATAACGTTGAGTGAACTGCGTCTGGTCCGCGGGGACTTCAATAATGCTGTTGTCCCGAATCAGCGGGCACTTCGCCTCGGGCATTTTGACGATACTCTCGCGGGTATATTCTTCGCGCCACACGCAATCTTCCGCGTACTGTTGGAGCGTCGGTTCAAAACCCTGGCTATTCGACGCCGGCGTCCCATACCATGAGTCGAACCCATGCTTCAGCGGATGGAACGTGGCTTGATTGCCAAGATGCCATTTGCCAATGATGGCGGTCGCGTAACCTTGCTCCTTGAGCAGCTCAGGAAGCGTCTTTTCTTCGGGATTTAATCCGTGGTTGTTCCTGGGGAAGAGAACGCCGCCGATCCCCACACGCTGGGCGATGCAACCTGTCATCAGTGAGGCGCGGGTCGGCGAACAGACTGGAGAAACATAGAAGCTCGTGAACTTCATTCCTTCTTCCGCCATACGATCGATGTGCGGCGTGGCCAAGTCCAGCACGCCATAACAGCCGAGATCGCCATAACCCAGATCATCCTCCAAGATCACGATCAAGTTGGGCTGTTGCGTAGTTTCGGCGGCAACGGATAAACCGCAGACAATCAAAAGAGCGCAAAGGAAGGAAGCGAGACGGTTCATTGCAGTATTGTTCATGGAGTGGGCGCAGTCGAATGTTGAGAAATGCGGCTATTTTGAACGTTCTGTTTTCGTCTCGCCCTTCTTACTTTTCTTCCTCTCGTTTTGGGTCTTCCGACGCTCCGCGGTCAGAGCAGATGGAACGGGCTGAGCGGTCTCTTCGAAACTCGGAACCAGGGTTCGGAGTTTTTTAACGATGGTGGCGTATTTCGGGTTGGAAATCTCGTTGGTCCATTCGTGTGGGTCTTTCGAGGTGTCGTAGAATTCCTCTTCGTCAGACCCGTATCGGGTATAGCGTCCGAGTTCATGACGGATGCTGACGTAGGCTAGGTCCGTTTTGCTTTTGTCGCACAGTCCGGTGATGGCCGTGCTTTCCCAGGGAGCCATCGGGTCTTTGAGCAGGGGGACCAGCGATCGTCCATCGATGGTCGCAGGAGGCGAAAGTTCGCAGAGTTCGGCCAGGGTGGGGTAGATATCCAAAAGAGAGACGAACCGTTCAGACACGCCACCGGCTTGGGTAACTCCCGGCGCACGAAACATCAACAACGTGTGCGTCCCCTCTTCCCAGAGAGTCGTTTTTTGCCAGTGATGTTTTTCGCCCAGGTGAAACCCGTGATCAGTCAGGAAAACGACAATCGTGTTGTCCTTGTACGGGCTCTTTTCAAGGGCATCGAGCACACGACCAAACTGAGTGTCGACATAGGTGGTCGTGGCCAAGTAGGCCTGCACCGCCTCTTTGTGTTTGCCGGACCGGATGACCTTGTCGGCAAAGCTCCCGAGCCCATCACTCACCGCTTTTGCAAGTGGCGGAAGGTCTTCCAAGTCGTCCTCCTTCAGCTCGGGAAGGACGATCTGATCCAAGGGATACATATCGAAATATTTCTGCGGTACGTACCATGGCATGTGAGGATTGAACGAGCCGTAGGCTAGGAAGAATGGCTTGTCGTGTTGTTCCTCTAGGACCGCGATGGCCTTGTTGGCTCCGAGGGTGTCATTCATTTGATCCTCGGTGAGATGGATTTTTCCCCAATCCTGCTCGCCTCTGCTCAGTCCAGCCAACGGCGCACCAGGAGGAGCCGGGTCTCGCTTGTGACCGACATGATCGTCCCAGTGCTGTTTCTGATCCCAGCCGTGAGTGATCTTGCCATAACCAAAGGTTGCGTAGCCGCTCTTCCTGAACAATCCGGCCAGTGATAACACCGCATCTTGATTCAGTGCCGTACTCGTGCTGATGCTCTGCGCGTTGTTGTAGATACCTGATTTCCAAGGGGCCACGCCGGAGAAGAAAGCAGTTCGAGAGGGGCTGCATACGGGTGCCGAGGTATAGGCGTACTTGAAATTCACACCGCTTTGAGCCAACGCCTTCAGGTTCGGGGCGATGACTCTTCCAACATAACGTTCTGGGTTTTCCAGCAGCCAAGAATTCAAATCGTCTGAGATCAACATCAAAACATTCATCGGCTTTTCCGCCGCTGCGTTCTGCGTGGAAAACACGCATAGGAACAGGAGAACCGCGAGCCTATTGATCACTTGTTGATTAGGTTTCATATCAATTCACTTGTCGCTTTTGTTCTTCCTGGTCTTTGTGCCAGGCTTTGCACTGTCCTTGTTGTCGCCTTCCAGTCGGCCGATGGGACGAGAGTGGTTTGCCAGTTCCTGCTCAAAGGCTTTCGCAGCAACGCGCAGACTCTGAACCACATCAGGATTTTCAGCGGCGACATCGGTGGTTTCGCTCGAATCGGTCTTCATATTGAAGAGCGTGCCTGCCGCCGTTCCCATCCGCTCGCCGCCATTTCTTCCGCCAGGCTTCTCTGCTTTCAGGAACAGCTTCCAGTCACCCATACGGATCGTCGAGCCGTCCATGATGACGCTGTCGCGCGGAGGAGTTGATTCTTGCTCGCCCAGCATCACGGGAAGAATGCTCACGCCGTCGAGCACGCGGTCATGCGGCGGTGCCACTCCAGCGATGTCACAGAACGTTGGCAGCAAGTCCCAGATTCCGGCGATCCGCTCGGTGGTCACATTCGCCGGAATGTGCCCCGGCCATCGCATGAGCCAAGGAGTGCGGATGCCGCCTTCGAAATTCGTCCACTTGCCGTCTCGAAGGGGAGCATTGGAGGGACCGGGGCTGTTCAGCGGGGCTCCATTATCGGAGCCGAAGATCACCAGCGTGTCCTGGCTCAGTTCGATTTCGTCGAGCTTCTGCAGGATGCGGCCGACTTCAAAATCCAATTCTTGAACGGCATCACCGTAGCGATTGGGTCGGGTCGACGTGCCAACAAACTTCGGGCTGGGATTCCAGCGTGAATGTGTGCCGCGGCTCGCATAGTAGAGCATGAAGGGCCTGGACCGGTTCTCCTCGATGAATCGCAGCGCGCCGTTGACTTCCTCGTGCTCGGTCTCGCCGCACTTCCGGTAGGTCTCTGATACCGTGGTTCGGTTCTCCATGAAGGCACCTTCCCTTTCGGCCGATTCTCCATCATCCGCAGCAACATGCCACGCGCCCTTGAAGTAGTCAAAGCCGTGATTTAGCGGATGAAAAGGTTCCCAGTCGCCGAGATGCCACTTACCGACGATCCCGCATGTGTAGCCGGCTTTCTTCAAAAGCTCCGGCGCGGTGATTTCCGCCGGGTTGATACCCATGCGATCTCGCGGATAGATCACTTTCGTCGTACCAACGCGGTGCGCGTAACAGCCTGTCATGAACGCAAGCCTGGAGGGAGAGCATCGCTGGTGTACGTAAAAGCTGGTGAACTTCATCCCGTCCCGCGCCAGTGAATCGATGTTCGGAGTGCGGATATCCGTCGCTCCGAAACACCCGAGGTCACCGTAGCCCAGGTCGTCCGCGAGGATAACGATGAAATTCGGCTTATGTTCCTGCGACCGGGCGTCCGAAAGCGGGATGGCCAGGCACAAAACAATCATTGCAAGGATAGGTCGATTCACTTGTCTTGCTGCTCCTTTATCGTTGATCGTCCGTCAACGCGATGTTTCTCAAGCAATCCGGCCAATCGCTCTGCAACGTCGGGATGCTTATCAATGAGGTTGTTCTCTTCGCCTGGGTCGTCGCGCAGGTTGTAAAGCTGAGGGTGAAGTTCGTCGCGTTGTGGAGTCCGCTTTAGTGTTGGGCTCGGCTTGCCTTCGATGTATTTCCATGCTCCGCTTCGAATCGCAAAGTTGCCGTTGGGGCTGTGCACGAGCATCGATGGCCGTAACGGTTCTTCGTACGAAGAGTCAAGAATCGCTGGCAGGACATTGAAGCTGTCCTCGGCCAGGTCTTCCTCTGCTCGAATAGGAAGATCGACCAACGCGGCCAGCGTTGCGTAGGTGTCGACGAGATTGATTGTTTCGTCGCAGACCGTTCCAGGCTGAACGCGCCCGGGCCAGCGTACGAGAAATGGAACTCGGAAACCGCCTTCGTAGATGCTGTGTTTACGTCCACGCCAGTCGCCGTTGCAACGAAAACCAGCTCGATACGCTTCCGCTTCGGGTCGTGGTCCCTCCGTCATCAATACGCCACCGTTGTCGCTGGTGAAGATGACGAGCGTATCATCGGTCACATTCATTCGTTCTAGCGTGTCTAAGATCCGACCGACGGAGAGATCCAACTCATGAATCCAGTCACCATAAAGGCCGATCCCACTGTCGCCCTTGGTCTTGTCTGATGGTGTGTAGGGAAAGTGGATTGCGACGGTTGCAAAGTACAGAAAGAAAGGCTGTTCGGCTGATTGATTCTCAAGCCAGTCAACGGCTTCCGTCGTCAGCTCATCCATCACGTGTTCATCAACGCGCTGCGGGGCATCGATCCCCATAAAGTCTCGACCATAGGGTGACTTACCAACCGAAATACTGCGGTCGGAACGCAAGCCGACGACATGCTGATTTCGGACGTAAATACCCGAAGCATCGCCGTGGTTCTGAGGCACGGCAAAGTGATAGTCGAATCCGAGGTCCAGTGGTCCGGGCGATAGTGGTTTCGTGAAGTCAGCCTTCTTGGTGCCATACCCAAGGTGCCACTTACCGATTGCGGCCGTACGATAACCCGTCGACTTCAGCAGCGATGCGATCGTCGAGCGCGACGTTTCGATGTGCAGTGGGTCGGTCGTGCTGATGACGCCATGCTTCTGATTCGTACGCCAATCATATCGCCCGGTCAGCAATCCATAACGAGTCGGTGAGCAGACGGACGACGGAGTATTCGCGTCGGTGAATCGCCGCCCCTCTTGGGCAAGTCGGTCGATATTGGGCGTCCGTATGTGAGAATCGCTCGCGCCGTAACTATTGAGACTGCCGAAACCTAAGTCATCCGCGAGAATGACCACAATGTTCGGCTTTTCGGCCGCAGAAATCGTAGTCGCCGAGACATTCAGCAGTACGACGAACAGGCTGAACCCACACTGGATCAAGCGTCTAAAGAATGTTTCTTTCATTTCGAGTTTCATTGCGATCTGGCAATCTCCTCTTGAGCGGTAAGGTACAGTGCAGCAACTTCTTCGTCGGTTAGCGCTCTGTCGAACATTGCGACTTCATCGATCCGTCCGTTCCACGCCCGGGTTGAGTTAGCATCGGTGCCGAACCAAAGCGTTTCGGAGTCGCTGACTGCCATGTCTACACAAGGCGTGGAATCAACGAGCTTCCCGTCCTCGTAAAGATGCAAATGATTGCCATCTGCAGTCGCCGCCACGTGCCGCCAGGTCTGTAATGGCAAGACGGAAGTGCCCAGTACCGTGTTCCGAGCAACATCGCTGCGAAGGGTGAACTCCAATATTCCCTGCGAACTAAGTGACAAGCCAAAGTTTCCACGCTTCCCGTCAAAGTTCGTGACAACCACTGCTTGGCGCGCAGGATTTTCTAAATAGACAAACACCGTCAATGAGAATTTCCCCGTACTCAAAGTCGGCGGCGAATCGACGCGTCCTCCACGGCCAGTAGAATCGACTCCAACCCTCAGTGAACCGCCAATAAACACACCGCACGCATGGGGCGGACGCTTGCCTTCGCCAGTAAGGACGACGCCAGAATATTGGGGTGGCTGAGCAACTAAGCCTCGGTCGCGGATTGGCATTCGGTAGTAAACCAAAGGCGATAACTGTTTGATCGCGCGAGCGTAATTGAGCCTTGGTTCGTCAAAGTTGCGAACAAACCTGTCGAATGCAACGGAGATGCCCTCGGGCTCCGTGAATCCATTAGAAATCCGCACAGCCTGAGACGCTTGTAGATCAATGGTTCTTGAGACATCACGTTGTTTGGATGCTCCGGGATGAACGCGCACCAGTCCATCGAACACGTGGACCTCGCTCGCCCCGCCTTCGACATCAACGGAGAACTCCGTTCCGAAGTCAACCACTTCCGCTTCGGGCGTTTCGACGGTGAAACCGATCCCTTCGGGAGGAACCTTGGCCGACATCCGGCCGCCGTGCAGAATCACACGCTTGTGATTGACCACAGCGAAGCGGGCAGGAGCCTCGACGTAGACCATCACTCCACCGCCAAACTGCAGATTTAATAGTCCTTGCTGCAATTCGTAATCACCTGTTGGAATTAGCTTTTCATTCCATTGCGAACCTTCTGCAGTGAGCACCCCGTTTACATTGCTCACGACGGTCGCTGCAAAAGCATCCTCAGAAGTCGGTAACCCGTCGCGTCGATACCACAGCAATGCGATGAAGACGCAAGCGGCAGTTGCAATCCCCGCCACGGTCAGCCGTAGTACTTGACGCGAGAGGACGACCGTAGCGGGGTGATTTACTGGCGATGATGCAGAGTCAGTAACGGTGCCATCTGCGTCTGATTCCAATGCGCGATTTTGAATGTATCGGCGGCGTAATGATCGCCGCAAATCCGCGTGCAACTCGGCACGGAGAGAAAACTGTTCAAGGTTTCCGGGAACCTGTAACCATGCCTGAAAATCCTTGGCGTCCTCTTCGGATGCGTCTCCTTCGAGAATTCGGTCGATTAACTCGTCTGCTTTCAACATCGGACATTCTCCATCGCGAGACGTCGCTCAATGCAACTAGCGAGAACGGTCCGGACGCGAGACAGAAGTACCCGAACCGAAGCTGCCGATGAGTCGAATTCCCGTGCGGCTTCTTCGGCGGATTGCTCCTCCACATACCTCAAATCGAGTAGCCGGCGCGACTTTGGCGGGAGTTCATCGAGACAGGCCTCGAGCGCCTCACGCCGCCCGCTGCGACCATCAGCCTGCTGGACAATCGTATCGGCGAGTTTGCCGAGTAATTCGTCCGAGAAAACAACCCGCTCGCGACCTTGGACCCGGTAAAAGTCAATCACTCGCGATTTGGCGATCCACAAAGCCCATGCAACGAATGGGCGACTTGGGTCGTACTCATCGAACCGGCGGGCCAGCTCCTGGGCGATCCGCTGAACAACATCTTCGGCATCATGGAATCTGGAAACCGACGCAAATACGTAGGCCGACACCGCCGGCTCAGCTTTGAGCCAGAATTCAGTGAATAGTTCTATCTTTTGATCTTCGTTCATTTGCACGGCCGGCATGAAAACCTGTGTGTCTACCGTATGCCGAACGTGGAGAGATATCGTTAACAAGAATCTCTCTAGAATTCACCGATCTTACCGTCGGGCAGCACGTGATGCGCCGAGAACGCTCGACCCAGATTCAATGCGCTTCATTGGCCCCGAAGCAAACCAGTTCCAGGCCGAAATGACAGAACGCACGGTCGCTACAGTCTGCAATTCTTCACGACATAGCAGAGATTATCGGACCTTCAAGCTAATCGCGATCGCTGCGACCGGCAGAACCGGTAAGCTTCTTGAAGCGTCGCCGCTGCTTCTCCCAGTTGGGTTCGGCGGCGATCGGGCGAATTTGACGCTCGGTGATGGGCGCTCGGCCATTGAAATAGGGCTTTTGGAAGAGCAGCTCTTCTTGAAGATCGGGGGCAAGGTTGCAGAGGTTCATGATCTGGCTGAGGCGAGCTCGTGTGACCGACCGACTTGATTCGCTTTCGGATTGGCTTGATTCGGAGTCGCTGCTGCTTGCCGATGAGGCGCTCGAATCGCCGGATGAGGAATCGGAACTTGATGCATCGGAAGAATCAGACTTTGAATCCGATGAATCTGACGAGTCAGAGGATGACGCTGAGCTATCACTGGATGACTGGCTTGACGAGTCCGAGGATCCGCTTGATGAACTTGATTGGCTGCTTTTGGGCGAACTTGAGCCACTTGATGATGAGTTGCTTTCGGATGAAGACGAGCTGGACGATGAGGAACTGCTGGGAGATGAGCTGGATGAATTCGATGATGAACTCGAGCTGGATTCCGACGAACTGACGGAACTGCTGGATGAGCTAGATCCTGATGATGACGAAGAGCTGCTCGATGACGACGAAAGCGAGCTTGATGAAGAACTGGAAAGCGAGCTACTGGAACTCGACGAAAGACTGCTCGAGCTGGATGATCCCAGGCTGCTCGATGAACTTTGGCTGGACGATGCGCTGCTAGAGCTACTGCCGGACGACGAGTCACTGGATGATGAACTACTCGACGAGGAGCTGCTTGACGATGAACTGCTGGAGCTTGAGCTACTGCCATCGCAGCAACGGCACCCAATCGTGAGGTAGGCCGATGTGTCCTCGTGAAAATGGCAAACGATCTGTTGTGACGCAAGCAGCGCGTAATCGCAGACGTTGTAGACCGAAACCTTGACGCCTACTGGCCGCCACTGTGTCCCGTCAAATCGCAGCTCGCGAGCCGTGCCCCAGGATTTCGCCTTGATCCGCCGGGTCGGTTTACAGAGTAGCGTTTGCTTGGGCGGGTCAAGCACCCACGACTGGTTGCCGTCAAAAGTGACCGAGAGATACTGGTCCCCGGAACCTTCGATCGGTCCGCGAATCCGCTGGGCCGAGTGATTTCGTGCAATGATGCGGACCTGTTCGCCGTCGACATCCAACACCGGTTCGATATTGCCGGATTGGTCTAGTCGGTGGAGATCACATGTCCCGCTGCCGGTCGTCGTTCCCTGGCGGGCGCTGATGCCGCCGACTGGAACCTTGACCAAATGTGTGATGTCGGTCGGATGACCAACCCGGACGACCGCCCACTGCAAACCGGTTTCCGTCGGATTTCGTCGCCAAAGGATCTGGGCCGATCCCTCTGGTTTGGATTCCAGATAGAAGCTCGGCGACAGTGATGCGTCGGCAAAGCCATGCCAGGTCTTGGTGATGTTGACTTGAGCCGCGACAACGCCATCGAAAACGACGCGACCAACCTTGTCTTCGCCGATCGGTTCGATCGCGACGCCCACTCGCCTCCCCGAGTGTAACCCCCAGCGTGAGACACTTCCGGGGTTCTCTCTTTCCTAAACCCTGACCCCAAAACAGCTTACGAAGCCAGAGGCCGTTCCGACCAAAAACGGCTCAAACGTCACTCGTAGGAACCAAAACAACAGCCGCGATTGGCAAGCTCCTGTTCCAACCCGCTAACCAACAACGAACGATTCGGGGCGACACATCCGCGAAGCGACTATCGCGTGTAACCACGATCGAACTGCCCGTGCCGGCCCAACTCACCCTCCGCCTCGGATTGGGAGGCAGCAGGCGTCCTGGTTGTTACATATCTTCGAAGTAGTCCGAGTCGATCTTCTTCAGCACAAAAGCCTGGTCTCGCGACACGCCTATGTCGTACTCGATCATGAGCTCCCCCAAGCGTTCACCGTCAATCAAAACCACCTTCTGTGTCACCGCTTCCGCGTACTCGATCGCTGTATTGCGAAAGCTGCTCGTCGTAATGAACACCCCTTTGCTCGCCTGCTTGCCGGCCAACGCGCCGACAAACGCCTGAATCTCCTTTCGTCCGACACTATCTTTCCAGCGTTTGGCTTGGACGTAGATCATGTCGAGACCGAGACGATCCTCGCTGATGATACCATCTATGCCCTCATCATTTGACGCCTTAGTGACCTTCGCTGCTTCCGCTCGTGAACCTCCGTAGCCCATCGCAAACAGCAAATCGATTACCAACTGCTCAAACTTGTACGGGTCCATTTCACGAACCTGCGCTAGTATGTCATCAGCAAGTTTGGCGTTTAATTCCGTGGTCAAACTAGCGATTTGCTCTTCAGGTGTAGACGTGCTGCCGCGTTGATCGCCGTCAGTGGATGCCGGAGATGATGGCCGTTTTTTGTGGTGCCACTCGTAGTGTTCAGCAAACTGATCAAGATCCTTAAGCGTCAGGCCATTGGGATGGCTTGACAGTGAATCTAGTCCACGTTGAGTGATCTTCATCACGCCGCGCCCCGTATACTCGATCAACTTGGCGTGCTTTAGGTGGGTCCGTGCCCATCCGACGCGATTGGCCAGGCGTCGTTGACTACCGCTAGACAACATCTCCTCTCGGTCTTGCCGCGTTAGATCCATCTCATCCGCAATCGCCTCGGTGACCTGCTTGATGGCATGCTCTTCCCCATCCGAGAGTACGCTAAGAAACGGAACGAACATCGATTGAAAGTCTGGAACAGCCATGCCAATAGAACTAGTTAGATAAGAACTCGTGAATGGCCGCATCGACAAAATCTCCCGAAGCGAGTGGAACCTGCGCATAAACACAAACAGGTTCACCTTCGAGTTTTGCTAACAGGTGGCCTTTGCCCAAAAGTTTCTCTGCTCCTTTTTCTCCAAGGGCGATTTCGGACGTGCCCTCGCCATCGACTCGTAGGATGAGACGGTTTCCTAGATTTGATCGAAGTTGCATGGGCATCACGTTGGCATCGGGTCTCTGGGCAGCAAAGATTAGGTGAATCCCCGCGGCTCGGGCTTTGACACCAAGACGCTGCACAGTTGTAGAGACCGCTTCTTTGTACTCTTCCACCATCATCCACTCGGCGAACTCGTCATGAATCAGCCAAATAGTTGGCATTCGGTCAGCAGTGTCGACCTTGTTGTTGTATGACGTTATGTTATTTGCGCGGGCTTGTCTAAATCTCGAGTAACGGGCATCCATTTCGACGACAAGACTTTGGAGACGCTCAATGGCTTTCTGGTCATCAGTTATGACGCCACCGCCGAGATGCGGCAGGTCCTCAAACTGGAAGTAGTCCACACCTTGCTTGGGGTCTATCAACACGATTTCGGCCTGCTTGACGGTATTAGTTGCAGCAATGCCCAACAAGATGTTCTGCATTAGTACCGATTTTCCACTGCCAGTTGAGCCGGCTATCAGCGTATGCGGAGCGTGCTTCTGGCCAGGGTCCAAGTAAAGTATAGATCCATCGTTTTCGCGAACGGCGATTGCTATGCTTTGGTTGCCATCGGATCGCGCGGGACTCCATCGCTTCCAGATCGCCGCGAGATTTACGACCTCACGCTCCCGGCGAGCAACAGCAATGGACACGATTCCTGGTTCCGGTTGAACAGAGATAATGTTAAGTCCATGTGTGGTCAGGAATTCAGACTGACGCTTGACTACCTGATCGACTGTGAGGTGAGAGCTGCCCTCGAACTTCAACAATGCCGCGTTTGGCGTCATCGTTTCGCTCTTCAATTTGGCTTGCAAATTGTACTGCTGCAGACCAGTTTTCGTTCGCTTCACAACCTCTTTGAGCCACTCGATGTCTGCTTCAGATTCCAGTCGTGTCTCCACGTGTGCTTCAATTACGCGTGACAATCCATCAAAAGCCCAGACACTTTCTTTGCTGGTGAGAATCCCCGCTTGATCACTGTTTTGGCCAGATTCTCTCGGGTTTATAGATTCTATCTTGTCCGAAGAAGGATCAATTTCGATTTCCGGCGATTCCGTATCGGTTTTGGCGTGACTCTGCTGGGAGCCAGCCTCGGTCGGTGGGACTGCACGATCAGGCGAATTAGGAAATCGCTTCACAATATCGCTTGAACGCCGTATGGCGGTTGGCGGCAGAAACTCATGTGGAGTATTTGACGGCGGGAAATCAAACTCACGGTTACGAACGGAGGTAGGATCATCATCCTTCCAATACGCTAACATTAGTTCGCGAAGCTCTTTTCGCGCGAACACTTCTTGGTGACAATTCTCGACTTGATCCAATGGAAAGGTGTTTGTATCGGAAGAATCCTGTGAATGTACGAAGACGTGCGAATATCCGCGCAGCATGATCTTGCAGCTGCCGCCTCGGATGTTGCGACGCCAATCGCTAACCTTAGGCGACTGGCCCGCGGAGAAGAGGACACCATCAAGAACCAGATCAGATAGACGAGCTAGCCACAATTCACGGTCAAGCCGATCTGGATTTCCGAACAACGCTTCGTGAACTCGACGTACCGTATCACGCAGTTGTTTCTGACTTTCCTTCTTCTTAGGCGCTAAGTTCGCTTCGTCGATGTATTTCGATTCGGAGACGATTATCGACAAAAGTAATCCATTTTCAGTTTGCTCGGGGCTCACAACCATCAAATCAGCGATCTGCTCTTCTTTCTGTCCCAGCCATTCCGCGTAGTCATCCAAGAAGTACCAACCGAAGTAACGGTCGCCAGTGAATTCATGCCGGATTAAGTACCGGCTCAAGACCACGCCCATCAACTCATAGGCACTACGCCCCCGTTTGGCAGCACGCAAAGCTAAGTCGCCCGAGATTGAATTTGCGTCTTCAATCAACTTCTCTGCAAGCTTCTGATACTCGGCATCGGTCAAATCGAGGTTGAGCCGCCTCAGCCGATTGATGAGCATTGTTCGCAACATGCCAGAGCTGGCAGTCGACGAGATAATAAGATTACGTCCTTGAGTTGCCGACTGTTTGTAACGAATGATGCGAACGCTTTGATTTTGCAGCTGTCGTCTATCGAGCAGTTCGTCGTAGTTTACAACCCAGTTCGCAAGGTTGTGTGTCTCTTCAAAAATCTGACGAGTTTCGTTGTTGCTGAAGTCAAGTTGGCGAACAGGTAGCAATCGCTTCTCAGGATTGCCATCCCAGTCACCGCCACCCTTTCTGAATGTTGTCACTGCGGTTAGGTATGCCCACGTCTCTTTACTTTGAACAGGGCAACAAAGATAGACGATCGACTTCAAATCGTCTTTGGCAGCCGGTCTTCGCCTAGACCAACGCGGTGGAATGAAATGCTCCAATTCTATCGGTGCGAAATCCTCAGAGCACCATTCCAATTCGGCATGTCGAGCAATCACGTCCTGCGAGAAAGAGATGTCGTGCGGCGGGCCGTCTTTTGGGTCAGGCGGTGCGGCTTGATCTACCAGGATGCCAATACGCAGCCTCGCAAGAAAATCTTGAGTTGCCTCGCTAGGGCTGTACGAATCCACATCCTCATCCGCCGACTCGATAATCTCTTGATAAAGATGCCTCAGCCGATTGGGGTTTGTGTGCCGTAAAATGATTTGACAATGAACTTCCTCGTCGTCTTCGTGAAGCGCAGCGATCTTGTCCACGACAGCCTGCGGCAAACGCGACGAATCACTGTTGAACAAAACCAACGATAAGTTGGCACGTTCGTGTGGGTGCAACCTGACGTACTGCCTCAGCAGTTCCATCACTCGCGCGGCGGCAGGACCGGGATTTTCGTTAGTTGCCGCGATTCGCTTTTTCTGCAGAACGGGTGGTTCGTGGAGGCTGTAGTCACCAACAGCGTCGGTGACCGACAAAATGTGAGCCTCGGATTCGGTCCAGCCGACGACGACTTCAGGATAGAAGGGATGCTCAAGCTCTCTAACCATCTCCTTGAAGTACAGTCTTTGATCACCAAATTCGACCTGCTTTTCTGTCAGCAGACGCTTGATTATATCTGCGACGAGCTGAGCTTTCTTCGCTA
This sequence comes from Stieleria maiorica, assembly GCF_008035925.1. Classification (NCBI taxonomy): domain Bacteria; kingdom Pseudomonadati; phylum Planctomycetota; class Planctomycetia; order Pirellulales; family Pirellulaceae; genus Stieleria; species Stieleria maiorica. The sequence continues at coordinate 9,170,625 of NZ_CP036264.1, read as the reverse complement.
TTGCAGCCATTCGCAACGGATGCCAAGGTGCTACGATGACTGTGGTCACATCAGAATCAATCTCGACAGCGCCTATCTGAAGAAGTGGGCGAAGTAGCAGTTGTCGATTTCGATCCCCTTTCGCGTTGGTGCAGATGGCGGAAAGCAAATCTGTGTAGGACTTAAGCTGCTTCGTCAGCGACTCACTGGTAACACCAACGTCAGGGAAGTGCTCAATTGCTTCGGAATAGTCAGCTGCGAAGTCGTCAAATTTCGACTTTAAGTCGGAAGCGACGGCCTCCGAAATGAAGCCATCTCCTTGCGCAATTGCCAAATTCCCTTGCCACTCAATCTGGATGTCGCGATCTTTCTTGTAGGTCGCGACAAACGAACCCTTTGTTCGATCATACGACGGCTGAAAAGTTTGTACGTCTGACAGACTGACTGTTTGATAAATTCCTTTGGAGCTAATCGGATCTAGGCCTGTTCGGCAGCGAACCAGAGGATGCTTTACCAATCGTCTCCAATCCGCAACAAAAGAACTTGTGACAGCGTTCACATCGTAGGTCCAGACAAGCTGGGTCGAGGTTTTGTCAATAGTTCCTTCGGTCGCCTCCGTCTCGACTTCAAGGAAGAATTTGAGTTGCAAAGCATTCTTAGCTTGCGACGTGTTCAGTCGGTCTAACTTTTTCTTGCTCTCTCGCCATTGTTCTACTAGTTCCGGGAAGTCGAACAGCTTACCCACTTCCCACTTTACGCGGTTGCCTAGCAATGATTTTAGGCCTGCGTAACGAGTTGCAAAATACTCGCCTGCGTGATAGTTCAAGTTTCGCAAGTCACGCTTGTTTGCGCTATCGCAGCGAATCAGCAACGTTCGCTTTTTCGCTTCGTCGACTTGATTGAATAGCGATTCAATACAAGCAGCAAGTCCAATAACAAAATCGGTGCATTCGCGTGGGCGACCATAGATGAACTTGTCCCATCCTGATCGAAGCTTGCGATCTTCTTTTATTTCGTTTCGGTGCGATTCATAAAACTGCTGATCTTCCTCGGTTGCTTCGCCAAGCTTCTTACGCGTAACAAGGATGTCCAAGTAGTCGTTATCAGTTTCACTAAGCAAATCGGGGTTCAATTCGTCATAAAACTGTCGGGTTTCTTCACCCAAATTCAGCTTTACGCGTCGAAGACCATCGAATAGCAAGCGAACATCTTCCCACTCACAATGCGCGAGCGCAGATGCCGCCTCGTTCCAGCCACTTGGGGCGTCAATGAATGTCTCGATCGTTGGGTGCAAGTGTTCGCCGATCTCCGATTTCACCTTATCGAAAGATTTTCTCAAATCGTCTTCGCTTAGGATCAATTGCGACGGCGTGCGTTTTTCGAGGAAGCATGCATTCTTGCCGTAGACTCGCTTGAATTCGCGATTCCAAGCTGATTTATGTGTTCGCGTTCGATCAGCAATTCGATCGAAGAATCCCGAATCCATCGGAAATCGCAGGGCGGGTAGTGATTGCCCCAGCGCCTTCCCGACAGGAAGGCCTTCATCCTCGATCAGCTCACGCGTTTTGACGACATATTCAGCCAATCGCTCGAGCGCTATAACTCGCAAGTCACACAGTCCAGCAAGTGCTTTCTCCCACCAGGTTTTGTGATCGTCCGTCAGCGCGATCCCGCTGCTGGCTGCGTCCACCCAGAGTTTGGGGCTTGCTTTCAGCTCGTCGGCACCAATGCGGACAAACTCTTTAAGCGATTGTTCTTCATCGTCCCCAGTTGCAGCAACAAGAAGAATTGGCCGATCGCATTTGCAATTTCGAAAGTAGGTAGCAGGGTCTGTGGTTAAGACCCTTTCGGGCAAATCAGATTCGCCAACAAACTCTTTGTTGATCTTGAGGTCAACCACGCCACTGAGCGAGCCGTGCAAGAGAATTGCCTTGGCGATAGCGACGGTTTGGCACGCCGAGAGGTGGTCAATCATCAGCCGGGCGGTACCTTCATCGCCTTCTATGTCGATGGATGAAGCCAGATAACGAGTGAATACTTCGCCAATCAGTTCAGTCGGATTCATCGACTCGCCTCGGAATATGGATTCAAGACATATGCGCAGGCGTCTGACAAACGCTTGACCATGCCAAGGCTGCTAAGTCTTTGTTCTAGTCTTGTAGCATTGGCTTGAAAGGACTTCTTGTCAAAGTCTGAGTCGTCCATGACCGTTTCGGCCTCGCGTTCTCCAAGCACGATTCCATACCGATCGAACAGCAAGCGGAGGAATGCTTTAAACTCCATACGGTCTTTTACATTAGCTAGGATTAACGCCTTCAGCAGCGAATCGTTTGGTGCGTATCGGAGCTTGTTCGTTCCCCGTTTGGAGATAAGTCCGACGGCGCGACCGTAAGTGCGGTGAACATTCCCTGCGTGCTGCCGGTGCTTCGTCATCGCCCGTTGACGCAGATTCTTTAACAGTGCATCCGGGTCAGGATTGCCACCATAGTTTGTCTCCTCTCTCGGCCAGCCGACCCTTCGATTCAGTATCTCTTTGCACTGCGGGTACGCATCAGTTGCTGACAATGCTTGCTTCCATTCGTCCGAAGCTGCGATGCGATTGATAAAAGCGGTAATGGCAAGTTCAGATAATTGACTGTTCTCTTGAAAACTTCGGATCGACAGTTCACGAACCAAGGTTTTTTGGGGGGCAACCATTTCACAAACGATGATTGGCCGCTTTGCCGCCGCTACCTCCCTGGCAATCGTCAGTTGGTAAAGCATGACATGGAATGCACCAAGCAGCGTGATGTGTGGATAAGCATCAAACCGTGGAAGGTTTAGATCAAACACGTGGAGCCAATCTTCTCCCAGCAAATCAAAAGTTGAGTGGCTCTTGTATGGGAGAAAGCTTTTTCCTTTGGCGTCGGTTTGGTCGGGTTTGCCAGGTTGCAGTTGTCCGACCAGTGCATTCCATGGATTCTTGCTAGTGACCACACCCGCCAAATGAGGAGTCAGGCTTTTGGATGACTGCGATCGGCAAAGCATTAAGTAGAGCAGTTCGCCTGTTCGGCCGAAATTAATGTATTCACGTGACGGTGTTCCCCCGGCAGTTACCCGCACATCTTCGAAAAGGCACTCTCGCCCAAATGGGAAGAGAAAACGTGAGGACCAACGTCTGTTCGATTCACTCTCGACAGTCGCTGATCGCAGCATCGCAACCAGCTTCGTGAACTCATCAAAGCTTCCAAAGCGTTTGGGAATATAGCTAAAGTCGCGTTCAACTATTCCTCTCGCGTTGTCGTTCATCCACTGCTGCCACTCTTTCCATGCTCTGTTATCATCTGGGAACTTGTCCAATAGGTAAGGCATGATTTGATTGTTGTAGAGCACGTTGCGAAGCATCATGCGTCTTTGCGGATGGAAAATAAGAGGGTAAAACTTTCCACTTTCATCCAGCAACTTGCCCGTGCTATGGGCATAATCGGCGATACCTAGCAGTTCCAGGAACATCAACCAAGGCGTCTGGTTGTCCCAGATGCGATGCCCCCAAATTTGCTCTTCAACCCAGTATTCCAATGAATGATCTTGGAACGCTTTCTTGATTTCTTCCTGTAGCTCATTCATAGATCTAGCTCCACCGTCTTCGGGCGTGGGTACCCCATCTCGTCCAATTCGACGAACCTAAACTCAGTTTGCGACTCTTCATCGTCCTCAGAGGCGTCTTTTCTCGAGTTAGCTGCTGAGAGCAGACGGGACTTGAAAGCGAGCATGTCTTCGTGACACTCCTTGGAAAAGCTGCCGGGAAGAACTCCTTCCGCTACGCGGCTCAGAAACTCGAATCGAGTAAGAGTCAACCTCAATTCGATGATGTTACTCTCGCTAAAAGAAACTCGCAGGACAGGAGAACCTGAGATGTCATTTGCGATATTAACAAACCGGTGGGAATCGCGTGCAACGGAAACACGGTCTTCCAGTACGACACTGACCTTCGCGTTCGACCCTGACAAACCAGTGGTTAGCCACAGTTCCTCATCGGACGAGACAAGCATACCAATAAAGATGCGGTTCAGACCTTGGACTAAGCGTGCGATGACTCGCTTTTCAATCTTCTTGCCGCGGCGAATTCGCTGTAGCACCCGCTCCAAATACTCGCCTGCGAATGTGAATACTGTTAGATCCCAGGGTGATAACTCGCGTTCGATTGATTCCGGAATTTTGAAGAATAGACCCCGACGCTGTGAAACCAAGACCTCTAGGAACTGCTCGGTCTCCTCACCGCCCTCTTCAGCACCTTCGATATACGCCGTCTGCAACGCTCGGTAGGCTTCGTTGGCGCCGTAGAACGTGTCGTCAGTCAAGAAGCGATCAAAGTGCTCTCGTAGTCCGGTGTCCGAATCACCATAGATAAGCAAATTGTCGATTCTGTTTGATGTTTCATGCCCGATTCGGAACCGCCCAAGTTGTTCATAGATATCGTGCGAGTTGCGACGGTGCTCCGTTAGATTGCCTCCAAATATGTTGTTGTAGATACTTGCCTTAGCAACCTGTTGCGATGCAATGATGCGTGGTACGTCCACAGCACGCATCAGTCGATCAGGAACCTTAATTCCACCTGCTTCATTTCCCGAGAAGCCGAGCACGGAATTAGCAAGCAGCATCAAAACTCGACGAATGGAAAGATGCGTGTCATTGTGGTCGCAAAGCTCCAGCAACGCTCGCAGTCGCCCGCGCACTTGGTCGGACTTCAGTAATTCATAATTGCGACGAATGGGGCAGAGACTCCCAAACAGCTGGTCATCTGCTCCTTCCTCGTCGATACAGTGCTGCCAACCTTCGTGTCTTACAAACGCCTCAGCGGCCCGATCAAACAACTCAGCTGACGAAATGCGGCTGAGGTTAAAGAGCTTAAGCCGACTGCCTTCTTCTTCACGCCGGTCATTGAAGAGCAGTTCTTCGAGCAACCTGCCCGTCTCATCGATTCGGTCATTTGTTTGGTTCAGTCGTGCCCACGTATCGACAAGCTGACCATCGTTAGCAGCAATCAGAAAAACGCTGCTTGATGATAAATCAAAAATGGTGTGCGCAAAGAACTCTAAAAGATCTGTTTTCGTCAGGAAGGCGCCGGTCTTCCCTGTTTCGGGAAGTCCAGTCAGGTCACGGACAATGTGAACGGTCGTTTCCCTCCCGGCAATGCTCGCATTGACGTGAAAGTAGACGTCGTCCGATTCCCAAGCTTCAGGGTCACCACCAAGCTGAATCCAAATTTGACGGCAAAGGTGGGTCTTCCCGTCACCGGCGGTGCCCGTGAGAATTACCGAGGTCGGCGATTCAGCATCCTGAGAGAAGAGCGGCAGTAGTTCGTCTTCAATTGGATGCTTGAACAGCAATGGATCGAGGTTGCTGCGAGCTGCCGATGCGCGGATATGCTCGTCGTACATGTTGTCGTTTCGCGCACTGGGGCCGTAGTGCCGCAGAAATCGAATCCACTGTGGTCCCTTGCTTGCCATTGCCCGAGCCTCCGATAATTTGGGCCGTGCGCAATCCGAACCCTTTGAAGCGCAGCGACGTGAAAACCCTTGGCTAAGGCCGCAATACGCAACACAAAGCCGGGTCATTTTGCTATCATCATCTCCAACTTTCTCCCAAATCTCAACTACACAGCCGAAAGGACTCGACGTGAGCGAACCCAACTACCGATTTAGCGGCCACGAATCCTTCACCTGCCGGTATGCGTGGCTTCCAAAGGCGGTTGAAGCCTTGTCCAGCAACCCGTCATTGTTCAGCGAAATCGACGAGGCGATGGTTCAGCTAGGACTGGGAAAGAACATGGTTCAGTCACTTCGGTTTTGGGTTCAGGCAATGCGAGTTGCCGAGCCAGGTGACGGAAATCACCTGCGGCTTACAGGGTTCGGAAAGAGTATTTTCGGGCGCGACGGACTTGATCCGTTCATGGAAGATTCAAGTACCCTCTGGCTTCTTCACTGGCAACTTTGCTCTCATCACGACAACCCTCTCTTTGCCTGGCACTTCCTATTCAACCGATACAACGAACCTGAGATAGTTCGCTCGGAAGTGCTCGAAGCCATCGACACAGAATCAAGGCAGTTAGCCCGTCCACTCGCAAAAGCGACTTTAGCTCAGCATTTTGACGTGTTCATGCATACCTACATGCCTACACGCGGCAAAAAGAATGAAATTATCGAAGATAACCTCGATTGTCCTTTGGTCGAGCTTGGCTTGATCGAGCGAACCGGTGAAAAGTTTAACAAGAAGAGCGTGAAGGAGCCGGTCTACGGATTCAATCGAGAGCCGAAACCCGATTTGACGATGGGCGTATTTGCTTTTGCGATCGATGATTTTTGGAAACGCTGCAAGTCGGATGAGCAATCGCTTTCGCTTAGCGAGCTGACTACTGGGATTGGCAGCCCTGGCCAAGTCTTCAAGCTTCCTGAAGACGACATCAGGCATCGGCTATCCACGATGGGCAGCTGGGGAGAAGACTATGAGTATCGTGAGTCGGCGATGTTCGAGCAACTAGTGCGAGTTAGAAACGCATACACGACGGAGGAGCTAATCGAATATGCCTATGAAGGAGATTTCGCCAATGTCTAGTGCCGCCAAAATCCAAACGGTACTTCAACCGAAACAGCGATTCTCACGATCAGTGCATTTGGAGCGTGACTTTCTTGATTCAACCGCCTTGGATCAATACGTTGTCACCGATCGGATTGAACAACTGAGCCGGAGGTTTGCTTCGGCGTTTGCCGAAGGCTCAACTGAACGAGCATGGCGAATCACTGGCGACTACGGAACCGGCAAATCCTGTCTTGCACTCGCCCTGGCCAGGATATGTGACCCTAAGTCCAAGGGTACTTATTCGCATTTGGGCAAATTGAAGAAATCGCTTTCCAGCGCGCAGGCATTGCCTGTTTTGGTCACTGGCACTCGCGAGCCGATCTCCACCGCGATTATTCGTGGTATTGAAACAACCTTGGGCCGATTAAGGACAAAGAGGCGACCACCGGAATTACGTAAGGCCAAGCAAATATTGCGTGACGCTAGTCCAACCGACCGAGATCGGTATGCGATTGAATTGCTTGAAGCCACAACGCGGTTTGTTAATGAATCGCGTCAATGCAACGGCGTCTTGCTAATTCTTGATGAGTTGGGCAAGTCACTCGAATTTGCGACGCAGCATCCCGAACAGCAGGACATAACGTTCTTGCAAGTTCTAGCCGAATCAGCGTCACGCAGCAACGAAACGCCATTGGTCGTTCTGGGTATCCTGCACCAGGGCTTTTCCGCCTACGCAGACCGAATGGAAGCCAACGACCAGCGAGAATGGGACAAGATTGGCGGACGATTTGAAGAACTTTTATTCGATCAACCGCTAGAGCAACTTGTTTCGCTCGTATCGAGCGCATTGGGCGTGAAAGTGGACCGGTTGCCGCCAGCGGTCAAGCGCGCCGCCCGGGAGAATATGGCCCACGCAATCGACCTGGGCTGGTTCGGCGCGGTAAGCAACAAACAGGCGCTAATGGATCAGGCGCCGTTGATTTACCCGCTCCAGCCGATGCTTTTGCCAGTCCTCGTTCGATTCTTCAGCCGCTTTGGGCAAAACGAACGATCTCTATTTAGTTTTCTGTATTCGGCAGATGCGGGTGCGTTGCGATCATTTGCCGAACAGCACAATGTCGGTGAAGGGTTCTTTGGAATCCATCAACTTTACGATTTCGTGCGACAGTCCATTGGCTATCGGTTGCACACCCGTGCCTTGTCGAGTCGATGGAGCCAAATCGAATCCGTAATCGACGCTTCGCTTTGCAGCTCTCCGCACGAGGTTGCCATGCTGAAGTCGGTGGGCGTTTTGAACATGCTTGACGACCAGAGATTGATCGCGAGTGAAGCGGCTCTTGAAGCGGCATTGGACCGGTCTTGCCTGCCTGGACGAATGAATTTTGACGCGACGTTAAAAACTCTTCGTCGTAAGAAACAGGTGCTGTACTACCGAGGAGCTGCTGGAGGCTACTGTCTTTGGCCATACACAAGCGTCAACTTGGAGTTGAAGTATGCCGAAGCTGAAAGAATTATCCGCAAGGAAGCGAATGTCGTTGACGCTGTAGCAGAGAATCTTGCTGAACGTCCAATCGTCGCGCGTCGTCACTACGTCAAGACCGGCAACCTACGGCATTTCGATCTTGTCTACGTCAGAGCAAGTGAACTGGGCAATGTGATCAGTCAATGGGAGCCAAACGACGCTGACGGTGCCGTCTTTGTACCCCTTTGCCAGACGAATGCAGAGCGGGCGCAGGTAGAAGAATCAGTTTCCAAACTGGGGCTACGCAAGCGAGATGAGATACTAATTGCGCTGCCACAGCCTTTGAGCGGATTCTCAGGGCTTGTGGCTGAGGTGCGAAGATGGGAATACGTCTCAAAGAACACGGAGGAACTTGCCGGAGATAAACACGGCCGAGAAGAAGTGTCCCGTCAAATCGCTGCCGCCAAGGCAGTCTTGCTTGATCGAATCAATCAAGTTCTTGACGTACGCTCGTTTCGACGTGGCCAAGGAATGACCTGGTTTCACAAAGGCAAAGTGATCGAGCTTGCAAACTCCCGTGAACTGTTTGGATTCGTTTCCACTATTTGCGACCGAGTGTTCCCCGAGTCGCCTGTCTTAAGAAACGAATTGTTGAATCGAAGACGCCTCAGCTCGGCTGCTGCTGCGGCGCGGATGCGACTGATCGAACGCGTGCTAGACAACGCAACCGAAGACTTGTTGGGAATGGATCCAACCAGGAAGCCTCCAGAAATGTCGATGTACTTGTCCGCACTCAAGCAGACCAATCTACATACGACGAATCGGCAAGGGTCAACGATTGCAATCCCAAACGCAGGCGACGACACCTGCAATCTGCTCCCCCTTTTTAATCGCTTACGGTCGGTTCTAACAGAGAAGGAAGGCAGCCGCATCCGTGTTTCTGACCTGTTTGCAGAACTAAGGAAGGCTCCAATAGGGGCGAGAGACGGCTTGCTGCCTTTGATGCTAGCCGTGTTTTGTGTTGCTGAATCACAGCACGTCGCACTATACGAAGACAACGTCTTTCTTTACGAGATCGGAGGTGCTGAGTTTCATCGGCTTTCAAAAGTACCTGAATCTTTCGAAATGCAGTACTGCAAGCTCAGTGGCGTTCGATCGGAGGTGTTCAACCAACTCCTGAATGTTGTCGGCACCGAAATCGATGACTCCCGCGCCCCCGACCTGATCGACGTAGTTCGTCCGTTATGTGAGTTCGCAGCCAGTCTCCCAGAGTACTCTCGCAATACGACATCACTCAGCGCGAAGACCCTAGCAGTTCGCGAAGCGTTATTTGACGCACGAGAACCATCAACACTGATCTTTGAGCAGCTTCCTGTCGCTTGCGGATTATCGCGGATCCCTGTGCGAAAGAAATCAGCAGCGACTGACACCAAGAAGTATGTAAGGGACCTTAAGAAGAGTCTTGGCGAACTTCGCAGCGTTTACCCATCGCTGCTTAGTCGAATCGAGAAGGCTGTTGCATCAGCCTTTGAAGTCGTGGCTGAGCATGACAAGTTGAGAAAGCAACTTGAGAAAAGCTCGCACGCCCTGGGAGTGTATGTGACCGAGCCGACGTTGAAGGCGTTTTGCCTTCGATTGGCCGATTTAAACCTAGGGAGAGATGCATGGTTGGAATCCGTCGGCAGTCTCGTCCTCGCGAAACCGCCCCGTCGCTGGCACGACTCCGATGTGCGAAGGTTTGAGGAAGCACTGCAAGACCTCGTCGTTCGCTTTACCAAGACAGCTAGCTTGGCTTTCACACAAGGAAAAGCCACCAATCAACAGTCATTGCGTATCGGCATTTTGAAGGCAAACGGCGAGGAAAACAGCTGCGTCGTACAGGTTCCAGACAACAAGAAGGCTGCTTCATTGAAGCGAAAGATGGAACGATTGTTTGACGAAAACCCAAGCTTGGCAATCGCAGTTGCATCGCAAGTAATGCTGATGCACCTCCCTGAGAACTCTAAGGATTAGAGTTTTATGCCATTCAAAGTTACAGCACGAACAATTCTTCAGCTTGGTGGGGAGTTAATTAGCTCCGACGGGGTCGCATTCTACGAATTGATCAAGAATGCGTTCGATGCGGGATCGAAACGAGTGATCGTTGACGTCGCCAACCGGCTGCCGATCGAGATTGTCGAGTCTCTACTTGAAGACATTTCGAGCGTTGGGGAAACCAAACAAGATAGATTACTGAAAGCGGTGAAGGAAAAGATTCATTACCACGCGGAGTCGAATGCAAGAGGGATCGTCGATTGGCTAAGAGAAGTAGATGCTGCAGCGAAACTGGACGAACTCGCGTCTCTGTTGCTTGATGCAAATACGATTAGCTTCACGGATTTCGGCCATGGCATGTCGCTGGCGGAGCTGGATGCCAATTATTTGACAGTCGGGACACCACACAGAAAACTCGAACGCCTAAACTCAACAAAGACAATTTTAGGTGAAAAAGGGATCGGACGGCTTTCGACGATGCGGCTCGGAAAGCACCTTTGGGTTCAAACAGCTACCGCGGAAGATACTCACTGGAATATTCTTGAAATTGACTGGGGCGATTTTGGCGACGAGATCGGCAAACTAATCGAAGATGTCGATGTCAGTCCCGTGAAAGGGGACATGATCGAAACGGAGGAGAAACGCGGAACCACCGTGTGGATTTCACGTCTCAACGAGAATTGGTCCCGCTCGAAGTTGGCGGAGATTGCCAACGATGACATCGCGAGACTTCTTGACCCCTTCGCAAGCAGCCGACGGATTGCTGTTACGTTGAAGTATAACGGTCAACGAGTTCCCGTGCCGCGAATGAGCGAAATTCTGACCGAACGAGCACACGGGATCCTTGAATCCCGATTTGAGCTTGCAAAAACCAGGAATGGCGGCAAGGACGTTCGATTTAGCGGAGATATTGAATATCTGGTTTCGAGTGCAACTGGCGAGAAGCTAGAAGGTCGGAGGACAAGCTTCGTGCACAATTATGACGACCTTTGTGGCCTGTTCAACGACCAAAAGTCGAGCGACTTCGACATCGATTTGGATACGCTTTACTCGCTGGGTCCATTTACACTCAAATGCTACTGGTTCAATCGCCGCTTGATAAAGAAGATCACGGTGAATGAAGAAGTGCTGGACCTCAAGTCGCTAATTAGACAGTGGTCAGGCGGGCTTGCTCTCTACCGTGACGGATTTCGTGTACCACCTTATGGCAGTGAAGAAGATGATTGGCTGGATCTTGATAGGCGTGCGCTCGCGTCTCAGGGCTACAAGGTAAATCGGGCTCAACTAATTGGCAAAGTAGATATTTCGGCGGCCGCTAATCCTAAGTTGGAAGATCAGACGAACCGTGAGGGGCTTCGGGATTGCCCCGAAAAACGTGCGCTGATCAATCTATGCAAGCTTGCACTAGAAAATGAATTCCGTGGTTATCTAATCGAAGTAGATGAAGAACTTCGGGCAAAAGGAAAACAGAAGGTCGATTTCGGCGAACTTTCTGATCAGCTGTCGGAAGTTGAAGAGAAAATCAATCAGTCACTCGACGCATTGTTGAATAAGCACGACCAAAAGCCGGAACTGGGGCTTGCTACGGTCGAAAAACGTCTCCGATCAGCATACGACACCGTCGTTGATGTTGTTGAAGAAATGCAATCTACCGTTGAAGCAACTGAAGACGAAAAATCGAAGTTGCTGCACTTGGCAGCACTTGGGCTTTCTGTTGAAAAACTGGCACATGAGCTAAACCGAACGACACGTCATGCGTTAGAAGCATTGCACGGAATTCAGAAGGGCAAGGACGCCGATTCGCTTCGAGAGGCTGCTGAAATTCAACTCGTGTCATTGCAAAAACGATTACAGAATCTCGACCCTCAACTTGGCCCCAAGCGCAATCGCAAAGAAGAGTTCGACTTAAGAGATTGCATACGACTTGCCGTCGGCGCATATGAAGGCAAGGCTAAGCGACACGGAGTAGAATTGTCTGTACAGTTTCATCCCAATCGTCCGATTAATTTGAAGACCGTCAAGGCGTGTGTTATTCAGGTCCTCCATAACTTACTGGACAATTCGTTTTATTGGCTCACGGCAAAACGGCGCAAGCACGATATTGTCGATGAACGGCGAAAAATCGAGATTATCGTAAACGCTCAAGATGGAACGTTCAAGTTTTTCGACAATGGGCCAGGCATCGCACCAGAAAATCGAGAACGTGTCTTTAGGGAGTTCTATACGCTAAAAAAAAGTGGCGAAGGCAAAGGTCTTGGGCTGTTCATCGCTCGGGAACTCTTGGAGCTGTACGGGGGCACAATCACGCTGTCTGAAGAGAACGTAAATGAGAATGGACGATTGACCACTTTTCTTGTTGACTTTTCGGGAATGAAAGCGTGAGTGATTTAGAATCGGCTAATGGCAAACCGGGTTTGCGTATCGGAGTCGTTGATGACGCGTTCGCTGCACCAGATCGTGATTCTGTTGAGCTTTCTGATCTAGAGATTTTTTGTGAGGCAGCGGGCGAACATGATGAGTTGAGCGGGCGACTGCTCGACACAACTGGTATTGCTGCGCACGACCCGTCCGCCATCACTGACAGTCAGGTCGCTGCCTTGTTTGAATCGCAGAATCAGTTTAAGGAAATCCAGGTCGAGTTGGAGAGCTTATTTGCCGACTTCAAACGTCGACGTGCGGACCTCGATGCGATTGTGGAAGGAATTAAAAAGTTCCCTGGAGTCAGCGTAGAAAGGTTTGCTTCGAAGAAGGAACTAGAAGGGGTGAATGAGCTAAGTGTCGTCTTCCTAGACTACAATCTCAAAGATGGAAAGAACGAGTCCAAGGCTGTTGCCAGAGACATCTATAAGGCCCATCGTGCTTTCATCGTTCTTATGTCTGACAAACCAGACGCTGAGCAGGACGAAGAGAACTTTCGCCGGGAGACTAGACTCCTGCGAGGATTCTTTCGATATCTCCCCAAGCGCGAACTGGTTAATTCGGAGACCGTCTATCGGACGCTACTTTTTGTTCCCGAGAATTCCGAAGTTTGTCACACTATTCACGACCTTATAGACGCATTGGAGGCAACACTTGGCGGCAACATCGAAGAGTTGGAACGCGACGAGCTACCAGATAATCCTGTAGTTGGCCAGGCGATACGTCGATTCATGAATGTACTGCGGACGCTCCCACTACAAGATTATGCCATACTTTGTGAACTCACATTGTCTGACGAAGGCCACCCACTTGGCGACTACATACGAAGGCTCTTTGGATCTCATCTAGTTCATCAGGTATTTGCCACTCAGGATGTTGCCGGAAGCCTTAGAAAGCTCGACCAATTGCGATTCACAGAGTTTCTACCGGTAGCCTCTGATCCTTCAGATTCATTGAAGGAGTTATATGCGGCGTCGCTAGTGGAACCCATCACAAATCCTTGGGGCGAACATCCTTGGGAAAACGAGAGCACTGACGGGGGGAGTGATGAGTGACGTCCCGGCCGAAGATGGTTATAAGAACGTCCTTCAAACGCTGGGGATGGTCGATGACGCGGAAGAAAACTTACCGTTCGTGCAATTGGGGGACGTTTTTTTTCATAGCAGAGAATGCCTTCTATTTGCGGTTGTGAATGCGTCATGTGACTTGCAGTATGTTCCAAATCATATTTGGCGAGCACGTAACGTAAAACCAAGAGATGCACGGATACGTGATCGGCTCGATTCAATTTTGCTGGTACCCGGAGCGTTTCGCATCGCGACTCATCAACCATCTAGCAAGCTCACAACTGGATTGATCCAAATCGACGCAGAATGGTTGGCAATTGATTGGTTTCCGCAGCAATTGATTTCCGTACCTCATGGCGCGATACGAAATGTTTTTCAGGAACGTGGCTATCGACATGACTGTCGTTTGCAAATGTCACGAGCACTCGAATTGCAGCAGGCATGTTTCTCGCATCACAGTCGCGTCGGTTTGGAAGTGCAGCCACCGCTGCATCGCGACGTCAGGATTAGGCTCTTCGCGAATGTGGGCGGTGCCTTAGCCGAATTCGGGACTGAATACAATATTGGAGCGATTGCATTTCATTCACGGCAGAACCGCGTCGTGGTCCTCAAGTATGATGCATTATCGCACTTGCGTGATGCGGTTGCAGTAATGACTTCAGTTGCAGCTGCAATGAGCGAATTACAATCTTGCTTTTTTCAGCTCCACAAATCACCAATCGTTATCCCCGAGAAGGTAGTTGTCACTGAATCAGTAAAGACAAATGTAACTGCGCTGAAGATTTTGGTAGGGAATTCGTCGAACGCAATTTCTCATTTTGGCATATCACATGGCGAGCCAATTTCTCGGGACAAATTAAATAAAAAATTTTCCGTTGTGCTAGCAATCAACGAAGAGTAGCCTGATGAAAGAAACACGACACATTCTTAGCTTGTCGGGTGGCAAGGACAGCGCGGCTCTCGCGATCTACATGCGTGATCGCGTGCCGGAGATGGAGTACATCTTCCACGATACGTTCAAGGAATTGGACGAAACGTATGAGTATCTTGACCGTCTAGAAGCGATCCTTGGAAAGCCAATTCTCAAAAGCAATCCAGATCGTGGTTTTGATCACTGGTTGAAGGTATATCGCGGGATGATCCCGTCGAATATGCGGCGATGGTGTACCAAGAACCTGAAGCTGAAGCCGTTTGAAAAGTGGATTGGTGATGACCCGGTTGTGAACTACATCGGGTTACGTGCAGACGAAAGTCGCTCAGGGTACATCAGCGCAAAGCCAAACATCACGACTGTGTACCCTTTCCGCGAAGACGGCCTTGTCTACGAGGATGTGATTCGCATCTTAGAAGAATCAGGCTTGGGATTGCCGAAGTACACCGACTGGGGACGAACCCGTTCTGGCTGCTTCTTCTGTTTCTATCAGCAGAAAATTGAATGGGTTCGTTTGAAGCAGACTTATCCAGACTTGTTCGAGCAAGCCAAGGCTTACGAGTTCGACCAGCTGAAGTACAACAAGGATGGCAACGCATTTTACTGGTGCGGTGACGAGACACTTGAAGAACTGGAGCAGCCGGAACGAATGGCTGAAATTGAGCGACAATGGGAAGAGAAGAAGGCCAAGAAGCGAAAATCTCCCAAACTCGTTCAGATTCTCACGGACGTCGAATTTGAAGACGATCCCGGTCGCGAGGACGGCTGTTTAATCTGTCAATTGTAAGACGCATGTTTATTCATGAAGCTGCTGAAAAAGCTCTACGCGAGAAGGGCGTTCCGACGCATGTGTCATCCTTGTGTCGCCACATTGTAGACAAGGGGTATTACAAATTCGGGGCCCAAGAACCTGAAAACGCCCTTGCAATCCAACTCAGTCGCAGATCCAGCAATGTCGATAGAGCAATTGTCAATTGTTGTGTTTTGAAAAATGATCAGGCGGCGACTTGCTCCTGCATGATTCCGTCTTTGAAGGGCCGTCCTTCGATGACGTAAATGATCTTGTCGTGGCTGTTGAGTCGTCTCCATTTCTTGGACGCGGACTGCGCGAGTTTGAACATCATTGCCAGACTCGCACGTCGAGTTCCGTTGCCCTTCGTCCTCCGGTGACGCAGGCGGATCGTGGCGAAGGTGGACTCGATCGGGTTCGTTGTGCGAAGGTGACTCCAGTGCTCGGCCGGAAAGTCGTAGAACGTCAGAAGGACGTCACGATCTTTCTTTAAGCACTCACACGCCGGCGAGTACTTGGCCTCGAACTTTTCAAGGAATTCATCGAACGCTTTCTCCGCATCAGATCTTGTCTCTGCTTGCCAGATTTCATGGAGCGATTGCTTGGCCTTTGGCTGAACGCTCTTGGGCATCTTGTTCAAAACGTTTGCTGTCTTGTGGACCCAACAACGTTGCTCACGGGTCTGCGGAAAGACCTTCCGAAGCGCCTTCCAGAATCCAAGTGCACCGTCGCCGATCGCCAGCTTGGGCGCTTTTGTCAAACCGCGTTGTTTCAAGTCCAAGAGCAGTTCACTCCAGCTTTGTTCGCTTTCGCGGTAACCGTCGAGCACAGCGATTAGCTCTTTCTTCCCGTCGGCCGTTGCACCCATTATCACCAATAAACACTGCTTTTTGTTGGCGTCATCCTCAAGCCGGACCTTCGCGTAAATGCCGTCGGCCCAGATGTAGACGTAGTGCTTGCCGGACAGATCCCGCTTGCTCCATTGGTCGTACTCATCGCACCACTGATCTTTGAGTCGAACAACAACGTTCGCGCTGAGCCCACGAGCCCCTTCGCCGACAAGCGACTGCAAAGCTTCGGCGAAGTCACCCGTGGAGATTCCTTTGAGGTAAAGCCAAGGAATCAGTTCTTCGATTGCCTCAGTCTTGCGAAGATAGGCTGGCAGCACGCTGGGGGAGAAGACGACTCGCCTATCAGGGTCTTTCGTGTTGTCCCGAACGCGTCCCTGCTTCACCGGAATGGCTCCAGCGCCGGTCAGGATCTCTCGCTCTGGAAGGCTTCCATTCTTGACAACCAGGCGTCTTCCCTGCTCGTCACGTCGATCATCATGTTGGTCGATGAATGCTTCGACCTCGGCGTCAATCGCGGACTGCAGCATCCGTCTGGCCCCCTCTCGGACGAGTTCGTCTAGCGGGCTTTTCTGGTCCACCTGCGATGGAAAAGAAACGACGTTCGATTCGTCTACTGGCACGTCGAGCCTGTCTGTCATAGTCTTGTTCATGGCGTATTCCTTTGCCCACTTCGGGCCGTTGGAGGGTTGAAGTTCCAACAGGATGCGCCACCTTTTTCATTCGCTCAAGAACACGACTTTTGACAATACCTCATGTCGATATTGGACATTCAAGTCCTGACAAGCGATTCTATAGAGCGTCGCCAGCAACGTATGGACTCATTGAATGGCTGGAAACGGGCAACGAACTAAAGGGTAATTCTGACCGTTCTTCAGAATTGGACGACGATGTATCCGAAATACTTGGCGGCGAGCAAACGCCAACCGAGAAAGAGCAGCTGGTGCTCGCTCGCGTGGGACAGGGGCAATTTCGAAGTGGTGTTCTGTTACTATGGAGCAACCGGTGTGCAGTGACCGGGACGAGATTCGCTGTTAGGGCGTCACATATTAAACCATGGCGAGATTGCAGTGACGCCGAGCGTCTCGACCCAAATAATGGACTGCCACTTGTTGCGACGCTTGATGCACTTTTCGATTCACACCTTATTTCGTTCAACACTAACGGCGAAATCATGCTTAGCAATAGTTTGCCCGAACACGAGCAGACGGCCCTCGGGATCGCCACTGACATGCGTTTGCTAACTAAGCCGACGTTGGAGACCGAACGATATTTGCAGATGCATCGGGAGTTCCTGCTCACCTAATACGTGGATTCTTATAAGCTTGCTCGGAAATGCTCGACAGCACGGCAGATTGCATCTGCCGCCGAGCGAGTTTCTTGCTCAGTGTTCCCTTTTCCGAAACCGAATCGCAGGGAACACTCAGTCGGCTTGGGATCTACCGGCAACGCATCTAGGACATGGCTCGGTGCGAAATCGGATACGTGGCAAGCAGAGCCAGTACTGGCAACAATTTCCGGCAGCATTGTCAGTAACCCTTCGTCATCCGTTTCGTAGAACGCAATGTTACTGATATGCGGCAATCGATTATCTCTGTCACCATTGATCGAGATATGTTGGAGACGATCGAGAAGTATCGACTCAAATCGATTTCGGAGCGCTACAACTTTGTCGTGCCAACGCTGTTGATGTGCAGCGGCAAGTTTGCAAGCTGCCCCCAATCCAACAATGCACGGCACATTTAGTGTTCCAGCACGAAGTGATTTCTCCTGGCCGCCACCGAACTGGCGTGGTGAAATCATCTGTTGCTTGTTCAGGTCGCGTACAAAGAGGACACCTACGCCTTTCGGTCCGTAAAGCTTATGAGCCGAAAACGTGAGCATCGAAATCGCGACTGCTTCTAGGTCGACCACAATCTTTCCAACTGCCTGTGCTGCGTCGCAATGAAACAGAATGCCGCGAGCAGCGCAAAGTCTCGCGATATCGGCCACGGGTTGAATCGTGCCAATTTCGTTGTTGCCCCACATGATCGACACCAATGATGTGGCATCGGTGATCGCGTTTTCGAGTTGCTGAAGATCGATCAACCCCAATTCATCCACAGACAAATAAGTTACTTCCCAGCCTTTAGACTCCAAGTGACGGCATGGTTCCAATACTGCCGAATGCTCTGTCACTTGAGTAACGATGTGTCGCCGTCCTTCAGGCGTCTGCTCTGCGAGCCCGAGAATGGCGAGATTGTTGGCCTCGGTCGCGCCGCTGGTCCATATCAACTCGTTTGGTCTGCAATTGACGAGCTGAGCAGTTTCCTCGCGTGCTTCCCGAACTGCACGCTGCACAACACCGCCTACTGATGGGTGGGGAGTTCCCGGATTCCCGAATGACTCTCGCAGGAATGGAAGCATCGCATCCAGTACATTTGGATCGAGTGGTGTTGTTGAACAGTGATCGAGGTAGATTAGTTGCGATGATCGGTTTGGGAGTTTGGCTGAATCGTTCATGAGAAGCGGTACTGTTCGGCTTTCCTGGCTTGCGGAGTCCTGTATCCTAGCGGTTTATGCGATCTCCACCCACAACCCCGCGTATCAAGCGTCACAAAGCCGCTATCAAACGGTCGGACTATTCTCGTCCGCTCAAGTGCCTTTGGCGAGACCGCATGATCACGCCAGAGCGTAGTTTCTTCGACTACGGCTGCGGACACGGTGATGATCTCGCAGCTCTTCGCGAAGATGGAGTGGCATGCGACGGTTTCGATCCAAAATTCCGCCCTAACGTAGATCCTCAACCGTCAGATATAGTGAATATCGGTTACGTGATCAACGTGATCGAAGACGTTGAGGAACGAAGGTTGACGCTCCAGAAAGCATGGGCTATCGCGGATCGCGTCCTCTGTGTCGCTGCCCGAGTCGTGATGGGGGAGTCCAGCGGTCGAGAAGTCGAATTTGGTGACGGGCTCGTCACGTCAATTGGGACCTTTCAGAAGTACTTCACGCAAGCGGAACTCCGAGAGTACATAGAAGAGTCACTCGGCTCGGAAGCATATCCGGCTGCACCAGGGGTCTTCTACGTTTTTCGGGACGAAGAGCTTAAGACCCAGTTCCTGTCCGATAGAGTTCGCCGGTCGATTACAGCACCGCGTAAACGAATCGCAGAGGTTCGTTTCGAAGAGCACAAAGCAATTCTTGAACCGCTTGTTGAGTGTGTCTTGTCGCTCGGGCGATTGCCAGCGGAGGATGAATTCGAGTTGACCTCTGAGATTGTTGATGCCTTTGGCTCGTTGAAGCGAGCGTTCGCCCTCATTAAGAAAGTTACTGGCGAGGAAGACTGGGAATCGATCCACGTCGCTCGTGTCGAAGATTTGACTGTGTACATTGCTTTGGCAAAATTTGCGAACCGACCACCGTTTTCGCGGCTGCCAAAGCGGACACAAAGGGACATCAAGGCATTCTTCGGTTCATACAAGAACGCCTGTGACAGCGCGGATGCGATTCTCTTCGAAACGGGTGATGCAACCGCCATCGATGCGGCTTGCGTCAATTCCGCTGTCGGTAGACTGACGTCAAATGCTCTGTGGGTTCATCGCAATGCTGTTCCGTCCCTTTCTCCGATTCTCCGTATCTACGAAGGTTGTGCACGGGCTTATGTGGGTTCCTTGGACGACATGAATATAGTGAAGTTGCATCGCTTTTCCGGAAAAATCTCTTACTTGTCATGTGGCTCATTTGATTACGAAGCCCATCCTCCTCTGACGGCAACCGTCAAAGTAGCTTTGCGGACACTGCGGCTTGACTATTTTGAGTACGCTGCTGCTAAAGATCCGCTACTACTCGATCTGAAGGATTGCATGGTGCCAGCTGACTACCCGTTCCGGGCGAAGTTTGAGCGCCTTTCCAAGCAAGAACTGAAGCACGGAGTGCTGGAAGGTCACAACGACCTTCAATCAAGACTTCAATGGCAGTCAACACTTAGTTTTCTTGGCTTCACTCACCGTGGTCACCGGCTGATCCGAAAAAGGTCATAGTTATGTCACCAGCGGAATCAAAAGTGAAGCTGCCAAGGCGGTCAATTAAGTTTGGCGTGGGAAAAGAGATCGGTGGCAACGTATATCTCCATCGAGATTTTGAGTCGGTGATAGGTAACGAACTTGAGAGTGCCAAGCGAAGCTTGCCAACGGACTTTGGCTACACAGTCGTGAAGCTAAACTTGAATACGCACGCAATCACGTTTACACAGTCGCCTGACTTCGACACTGTTCATGAGCCGATTGTTGGAAAACAGCTACTAGTCCGGGAGGACGGATCAATCAGCATGCGAAAGCCGCCTTTAGATCCGTACATCTATCACCACAAGTGGCTCTTCGTTGACGATGCATATCAAGGATTCGACGTCGAAGAGAGCAAGACGCGATCGTCCGAATGGATGGCTTTGCCTGACGTGGACAGATCACTGATCGGCCGAGCAAGCTATTGGAACAGAGAAGTGGTCCCACGACTCAATCAAATAACCACAGAAAGCTGGCTTCGCAGTGAGGAGGTCCGGAAACGTTTTGGATGGACGACTTGCGAGCTTGCTCATCAACGAGACGCAGGGAACATTCCCTTCAAAAAAGTCGGCAACGCGTTCCTCTATCGCATCGATGACGAGAATGCCTCCAAATGAAGATTTGGTTTATTTCAGACACCCACAACGAACATCTTGGCCTGCAAGTACCCGATGTCGACCTGGTCATTCATTGCGGAGACGAAGCGACTCATGGTAATGCTTGGATGAATGAACCCGAAGCAAGGCGGTTCTTCGATTGGTATTCCACGTTGGAAATCGCAACCAAGGTGTTCGTTCCAGGCAACCATTCAACGGCGGTCGAACAAGGTTTGATCCGAGCGGAAGACTACCCGGCAGTTCACTTCCTGATCCATGATCAGATGGCGTGTCATGGATTGAAGATCTTCGGATCGCCTTGCACGCCACGGTTTCATGATTGGGCTTACATGAAGAAACGTGGCAAGCTGGATCTTGTTCGGCAGTCAATTCCCGACGACATCGCCATTCTCATTACGCATGGGCCGCCCAAGGGTGTCCTCGATCTGACGCACGACATCGAGTCACACGCAATTGTTCAAGTCGGCTGTGCCGCCCTTCGCCGGCATGTCGACGAACGAATCCAACCACGTATTCACGCCTTCGGGCATCTGCATGACGAGAAGGGAATTAGCAACTACGGAATGTTCACCCGCGGTGCGACCCAGTTCATCAACTGCACATGTTGTGATCTCGCAGGCAAACTCAAGAACAACGGTATTGTCGTTGAGGTTTAGCCGAGCAGTTTGCGCATCGCAGATGCGACGCCGAGGGTGACTTCGGTCATCCTGGGATAGTCGAGCGTGTCTGGTGTGTCGGTGGCTTGGTGATAGTTTGGATTGCGCAAGAAGCTGGTGTCGGTGAGCATCAGGGCGGGATAGCCTTGGTCCCAGAATGAGCTGTTGTCGCTGAGACGGATCTCGTGGATCTTTTCGGGTAAGCAGATCGAGAACAGCGGCATGCGGCGCGTGCCGCGTTTGAATCCTCGCCGGAATCTCCAGCACAACTTCCAGGATGGCATGTTGCCGACGGCTGCCAGAAAGTTGCCACGTTGTGGAAAGAATCGGTGCATCCATTTGGGAATTCCCGGCGGAACCGTCTGCGAGCCTCTCGTCAGACTGTAGTAACCGACCATCTCCAGGCACAGCATTCCAATGATGTTGTCGCCGCGCTCGCGTGAGAGGCGGGCGTGGTGCTGGCTGCCCATGGAATCCATGTTGAAATAGGGCGGCTCCTCGCAAGCGAACGCGACGAATCGGACGGTCCGCTTTCCACTGTGCTCGCGCAGTAATCGGCTGACTTCGATCAATACCGCGACGGCGGAGGCATTGTCATCGGCACCAGGTGTGCTGAAGACAGTGTCGTAGTGGGCGCCGAGCAAAACGATCTCATCGGCTCGTTTGGTACCAGGACGCTCGACGATCAAGTTAGTCGCCTCATCGCCCATGGCGTCGTAGCATTCCCGCGAATGACTGTATCCCATCCCGGACCACTGACTTTCGACGTACCCGATCGTGGCCTGAATCGTTTTCGGCTTGCTTAAGGTGCGCGGACCGATCAATCCCGCAAGCCGATCGACATGCAGTCGCAGATTCTTCTCGATCGTGTCGCGGTCGATAGACATCAGTAAGGTGGAGCAAGTCGGCGGAAGCCGTGAAAGAGAACGACGAATAGGAACAGCAGATTGCGGAAAGGCACTACGACTGGATTGACGGTGGGCGAATTCACCAAATGGTCACCAGCGAGCGAGTTAGCCAGAGCGTCACCGAGTCGCCGCATCCAAGAAACACTGCGTGGCCAATCCCAAATGCCGTCGAGCCATTCGCCTGGGATGCCTGCTCGCCCGACACCAGCGCCCACGATGCTACCGACGATCGCGGCGGTCGTGTCCGCGTCGCCACCGCACTCGATGATGCTTGTCACCGCCTTGCGAAAGTCTTTCGGGTTGGACAGCCATGCGTGGATAGCAACCGGAACGGTGTGGTAGGTGTATCCGGTCACGCCTCGATCAAGCCCAAGCGAACCTGCGAACGTCTGGGTTGTTTCGCCGGCAGCAACGCTTTGAATGGCTTGGCGGAGCAAATCAATCAATTCCGCTCCGCCTTCTCCCACCGCATCGACAACTTCGTCGAGCCAAAGGTTCGCATCGACGGTTGTATTGTCGCGTGAGTGTTTGGCTGCCAATGCCACGGCGATCGCACCGTACTCTGCTTTCGGGTCACTGTGAGTTAACCGCGAGGAGGCCCGAACGAATTCCAGGATCGACGGAACGTCGTTCAAGGCAGCTCCGAAGATCGCTGCACGCATGGCAGGACCATTCCCGGCTGAGAATACACCTGACCTCTCGGGACTTGCCCGGAGCCACAACTTGATCCCCGACCGCGCCGTCGCTTTGCCAACCCCGGCCGGCAATGCCAGAATCCACCACCGCAACCGTCTTGCAAAAGTACGCGTGAATTTTGGAACTTCGCCACCCGCGTCAATCAACGATTGAGCGACCATGCAGGTGTGTTCGGTGTCGTCGGAGATCATTCCGCGACGAAAGAAGAATCGGTACCGATCGGGTGGACCAAGCAGCCTAGCAGCTCGCTTTGGCGATACGCCTTCATAGGGTAGACCTAGCGCATCCCCGACCGCAGTCCCCAGAATGCATCCACCGATCGCATCTCGCTTCATTCATTGGCCCCCACCTACAGTCATCTTCAAAAAAACGAATTACTATGCATTCAACCGTACTGAAGTTTCTAATTCCCTCGCGATTCAACGTAAGTTGAAACGAATGACTGCGTCATAACCATGCAGCACTGACGAACCAACTCGGTTTCGTGATTGATGCCGATGAGTTTTTCCTTCAAGTGGTTAACGACAAAGGCGAGGACTGCATGCTCCTGGAATTTCTTCCACTGAGCCTGCGACAATCGCTGGATCTCGCGGGGAGACTCTTCGTCGTAGAATCGAATCATCGCAGCATATTTTTCAAATGAATCCTGCACCGTCTTTTGGCTTACCGTTGGCATGGCTGGGGCAACAGCTTCAAATAGTTCAAAGAGAACCAGTAATACGTAGAGACTCTCCTCGACCAATTCCATTGGCACTTTCAGCGAGCCAAGCTGGACGGCAGCGCCCATCACATTGCCTTGCTTGGCCGCAACATCATCAAAACGACTGATTCTTTGTTCGGTCGAATACGCATTCACCTTTTTGATCGCGGTGGCGACATCGTCGACTGTGATTGTGAAATTAAATTGAGAGAGATCAGGAGTATCCATCAGCCAATCATTCTGTAAAAGTCAGGTAGATCGGTGGGACGGCGTCGACGAGCCAGACTCCGTTGGCGGAGAGATAGAATTGGTGGCCGTCACGATGCATGGTTTCGGCTGCGACTCTCAAGATGATGGGCTTGCCTCGCCGCGATCCAACTTTGGTCGCGGTTTCTTCATCGGGCGAAAGATGGACGTGGTGACGTGATCGCTTTTGCAGACCGGTCGCTCGAATGCTGTCGAGAAATGCCGCGACAGTTCCGTGGTAGAGAACCTCGGGAGGCGTCTGCTGTTCGAGGTTGAGTTCGACACCGGAGACCGAGTGACCCTGGCTGGCGCGGATGCGCAATCCATCGTCGCTCAAGGCGAAACGCTTCTTGTCGTTCGTCGCAACCACTTCGTGAAGCAGTTCCAGCGTTAATGCCTTTCCATGGGAGTTTGCTTGGGCAATCAATTCGTCGATCGCGAGCCAACCTTCAGGGTCTAGCTTTGCACCAATCACTTCGGGCCGATGCCGCAGGACCAAGCTGAGGAATTTGCTGGTGGAGACGAGTTTATCTTTAGATTTCATGACTGAGATTGTACCGTGAGCAAGCGATAACGAACCGCACACAATTTCACTCTCCCTCGAGGGAGAGTCGAGCCTAAGCGAGGAGAGGGTGCCCTCCCCGGCCGCTACCGCGTCCGACCCTCCCGCAAGCGGGCGGGTGATGTAACTTTCACGGATCGAAGGAACTCGTCGCCTCGTCCACTACGAGAAAACGCCCGCGACAGAGATCTCCGTCACGGGCGTTTTGCTATTTAGCCTATCGTCCTACAGTTCAACGGCTTCGACCTCGCGGACGAAACGGTTGGTGTCGGACTCTAGGAAGTTACTAACGACGTTGAACACTGCGTCGCTGAAGCCTCCGATGTTCAGGATGTCCTGGCGATCGGGTGCTTGCGTGTTGCCGTATGGGGCGATGTCGATGCAGACCAACTTCGGATCGGTGGTGCCGTGGCGGCGAGCGTTCGTGACGAACTTCTGCCACTCGGTCATGACGCCAGTCGAACCGCCTCGGCCGTATTCGTTGACACGTCCCGAGTTGATCCAGCTTTCGTTGTCGCTGACCAGGACGATTCCAGCAAACGTACGCTTTGCGTATCGCTTGTTGGCCTCGACCAACGGCAATGACACATCCGTTCCGCCGCCTCCGTACTTTGACAGCCGTGCCGACAGGCTCAGGATCGAATCACTTGGATCGATCTTTGCCGTGTAGGCTTGCGTGTCGAACGGAATGACGACGCTGTCCGGGTTACGACGCAGGATCGCTGCGGCGAACAACGCGGCGACGTCAACGCAACGCATCTTCGACGTGCGGCCTCGACCTTGCCAACCCGTCACCGAGCATCCCATCGATCCAGACGTGTCCAGACCGATGATGACCGGCGCCGGCAACTGCGGGATGTTGCCACATGCAATCTCCGCCGCGTCATGCAACGCTGACTTGATCTTGTGTGGAACCTCGTCCGCAGCGTTCAGGTACGCCGCCAAGAACTGGTATGGGAACTGACGTGAACGTCGAATCGCCTCCGGATCCGCGATGCGGCCGGCAACGTAATCGATCATTGCATCGTCAGGCTTGTTACCGTTCTTGAAAACGTCGTGACGCAACAGCGTGTTCAGGTTCATGCGCAGAGCCTGCGGTCCCATCTGTCGGGCAATTGCCTTCCAGACAATCGGACCCTTGGCTGAATCAGCCAGCAAGTCCCATCGAACTTGCAGGTCGCCCGCGATCAACGCCTGAGCCTCTTCGGTCTCCACAGCACGGAACGCCTTCAGTGACTGAACCTCGGCCGGCAAGTCAGCTTCCGTTGCCGGAGCCCACTTGTCGACTTCCTTATCGGTCAGCCAACCAAACAACGCTCGACGAGCGTCATCCTTCGGCGTCGGACGTGCCATTCGCAGGACGTCGCGCAGGCTCGGATCGTTACCGATCGAGCTTGACAGCAACTTACCCGTCGAAGCCTCGTTCAGCCAACGCTGGAACGCACGCTGAAGCGAAGACGACAGACCCTTGCGACCGAACTGTCCTGAACGAACCATCTGGAACACCGTGCGCAGAACGCGGCCGTTGTCAGCAACTCGGTCAAAGACCTTGTGCATCAGAGCCGTGTCGCGAGTCGACAGCGTGACGAGCAGCGCCGCCGGCATGTCCTTCATGTAAGCACGCTCACGTGAGTAGACAGCCAGCTTTGCCAGGAACTCGTTGTCGCCGACGTCGTCGATCAGCTTTCGCAGTTGGTCAAGCTGATCCGAGGCCGTCGCGTAGAACACGTTTCCGAACGTACCGGTAGCCGCCAGCTGCGCGAGCGCATGCTTTGCCGGGAACTTGTACGCCGGACCGCCGGCTTCGTTGACAGTCGTCGCCCGTGGTAGAACGCTCGTGATGCTCGAAAACAGACTCTTGTTGGCCATCTTGACCTCCTACATGTGATGGATGTTGTTCAACATCCGGGCAGCCGGGGATCTTTAACAAGATCCACGGCGAAGAAACTTGTGTGAGATGAGCATCCGACTTGTCAAATATTGACAGGCCTGATGCTTATCCCACTTTGGTGATTTGGAAAAAGCATTCGACGAAGGTATGGGCAGAGATCCGGCCCGATTGAAATCAAGTCAGCGGGCCGGGCGGGAATCGAACCTGCAAAGCCATGTACTCCACTCCGGCAGTCGAATGTGTTCGGTTATTAGTTGTGATGCATTTGGAAAACAAAACGCGATCGACGAAGTTGTGATCAGAGACTTTATGGTGCTCTGCCACTGAGCTACGGCCCTGCTTTGGTTAAACAGTTGGGCCGGTGAGATTCGAACTCACGACACCCGGGGTATGAACCATGTACTCCGAATCGGCAGTCGATCGTGTGCGCTTGCTATTTCCGTTTCTTCTTCAAGTTCTTCCGCAATCGCTTCCACACCTTGCGACCAGTGCCTCGGTCGAGCCGGACAAGCTGGTGTTTGCGGATGTCGAAGATCGCGGTACCGCCTCTCGCTTGCTTGGTGTAAACGAACGGCAAGCAGACGGTGATGACTTTGCTGGGCTGGCCAGCGTCACGGGCTTTGTAGACCGATCGAACTGGTTCGTCCGCCGCGAGCGTGCTGCTTGTGCAGCACCACAGGAACGATGGCAGTTCGTAGATCTCTGTCAAAGCGGTGACGTAGTCTCCTGGTTTGATGTCTTCTCCAGCGACGCGTGCTGCCACGTTCGTCGCGAAGTTGGTTTCGGTTGTGGTTTCCATGATTCATATCGCTTGATGAAAGTAGTTTTGAATGTGCAGACAGTCTTCGCTCGACGTCCGATTACTCGGCGCCGGATTTCGTAATGGCGAAGAATTGAAATTGCACACGCATGGTTACTCTCAACGAGCAAATGAAAATGAAAACGGCTGACGAAGTGATGTGTCAGAGATAAGCTCTCCCAATTGAGCTACGGCTCGGCTTGGCCAAACCGACGGGACTCGAACCCGCATCCTTCGATTAAAAGTCGATGTACTCCAACTCGGCAGTCAGTCGTGTCTTGTTTGAGCGGGCCACGCTGGGCTTTCGCTCATGGATTTGCAAATACGATCAACGAAGTTATCGATCAGACAGTTCGATGCTCTACCCACTGAGCTACAAAGCGAGCCAACGGTTCGCTTTGGCGGGATTCGAACCCGCGACCGTCGCGTGATGTAGTCCAACCTGGCAGTCAATCGTGTATGGTCGGCGACGAGGTTGTCGTTCAGAAGCATCAGATAGACGACCAGCGATGCTGGACGGGACTCGAACCCGCTTCTCGTGCAGGCACGTGTCTTAATCCATGTATTCCAAACTGGCAGTCGCCATGTTCGTGTTCAAAAGCAACCGACGAGGTGTTGACCAGAGGCTTTTTTCCGCGTGTCTTCCAATTTCACCACTACGATCGTGGATCGCAGACGGGATTCGAACCCGCAAGGTCTTTCGACCACAGAACCCTATGTACTCCGAATCGGCAGTCAGTTGTGTATGGTTGGCGACGAGGTATTGGTCAGATCACAAACGTGTGGGAATCGAACCCACCAACGACGCGAACGTCGTTGCCAGACTCACTGGACGGCACATTGGTTAGCATGTATTCCGAACCGGCAGTCGCCGTGTTTTATACTTGAACGAGGTGGTTGTTGAGTCGTTTAAGAGCGTCCGTTCTCGGCTTTCGCCGATCGTTGACTGGCACCTTTGTCTGCGAGAGACTCCGGTGACGTTCACTAGCCGGTCGCCCGGCATCGCTACCTTAGGCTCCTCATATGTAGACCCAAACGGCAGTTCAAGCATTGTTGGTTTGCGACGGATCGACGAGGTAGCAGCTCAGATGGGTCACATTAGCAATATGTAATCCAGGCCTGCAGTCGATTCGTCAGAAACGCTGGTGGGAGTCGAACCCACTTCGACCGGGTTGCAGCCGGTTGCCTGGCCATCTGGCTCCAGCGTTTTGTTGTCCGCCGATGCGACGGACATGTTTCAATCCTTGTCCCTAAAAGTAGTCGTCTCGATTGGAGCCATCAAAAGTGGCCCGATTTGAGGCAACATCGTTTGAATCGCAGGCCGCTTCCGCATGGGCAGGGATCATTGCGTCCAAGCTTTTCTTCGAGTGTTTTGTCGCCGTGGACGATTCGCAGTCCACACTTGACGTGAGTCTCCGAGGGGAAGCCGCGTCGGCGTTTACTCATCGGCTCGAAAGCAATGGTCTTCGTTGTGCTCATTTTCGTATTGCATCGGTCCGCTCCAAAATCTGCGATTGGCTTCGGATGTAAACAAGTTGACGATTAAGACTCATGGCAAGCGATTGGGTTCGCTAATTTCCACCACGGCTCAACTGATCGACTCGCTTCAATATTGTTGGAAGTCGATGTGGGCCATGCATGGCACCTATATTCAACACTGCTTGAGCGATTGGGATGCCCACGGCCGTAACGTAGAGCGGCCGATCGCTTGTGCCTCTGCGGAGCTCAGTGGCGTGGTCCGTTTCTTTGAACGGATTCTTCGCCACGCCGATGATTGGAATCTTGCGATCAAGCGTCTCGTAGAGGTGAGCACCCAATCCCGGACGGTCATTTCCATCCAGCCAAACGTAGCCGTCGACCACGATGCAAGTCGGTGGTTGATCGAGTTTTGCCAGCACCACTTGGATGCACGGCAGTTCTCGACGATAGAATTCGCCGGGCTGATACTCTTTCAGCTCATGGATTTTCGCCACATGTTCGGCGACTGGGCGTGAGGCTCGCCAATTGTCGATCACAACGCACGCAGCTCGCGCTGCACTATCCGTGTAGCCTACATCGATACATGCAATCGTTTGGGTTTGCGTCGTGTTCTCCATTTGTATTGGCGTCAATTATATGTGCAAAGCGTCCTCGCCAGGAATCGAACCTGATCTACGACCTTCGGCACATCGCGGAGCGATCCTCAGGATCGACGTCGTGTGCTGTCCGGCACACTCCAAGGACGAAAATCCGCAGAACCGATGAACGGGGCACCGGTCCTGCTTGAATCGGATACACGATTTGCTTCCATCACGAATCGTGCTTTCCAGAATCCGTTCCGTTTAGACTGACTCGGTCGAGACCGAGGTACAGTCGAGCGTTGCCGTTCTTGGCCAGTTCACGCAGCGTTTCGAGTTCGGCCAGTCGCAGCAGTGCCGGGTGGCCTTCCAGCGCCTCGGCTGCCTTGAGACGTTCCGCGTACGCTTGCGTTTCGGCTTCCGCTTTCGAACGCGTTGCTTCCGCTTCGGCCTGCTCACGCAGTCGTCGTGCTTCGGCATCTGCCTGGGCATCGCGTCGCGTGATTTCAGCTCGAGACTCCGCCTCGATCTGCTCGACCTCCGCACGCGTTCGTGCTTCGACCAGCTGAGCCTGGCTGTGTCGTTCGGCTGCCAGAACGCGGTTCATGATCTCCTGCAGGTTTCCCGGGAAGATCAAGTCCTTCACGTCGGCTCGTCGGATCGTCACACCGTAGCTGCCAGCCGATTCGGTGACGTCGGACAGAATATCCTCACTCAGCCGGTTTCGGTTCGTCAGGATTTCCTCCAGCGTCATCGACGCCAGTGAACGTCGCGCTGCTAGCTGCACGTCGCTGTAAAGTCGGTCCTCAAAGCTATCGACCGTGTGGATCGCAGCCTTCGGATCGGTCACACGGAACTGCACCAGAATGCTGACTCGGATAGCCACCTTGTCAGCCGTCAAGATTTCCTGGCCCTTGATCGTCAGCTCTCGCTCACGAACGTCGACCAGCATGCACTCGACGGTCGGTAGCTTCTTGAAGAATCGCTTTCGCGGCGGAATCTTGTAGTGCCCCGCCTCGAGGATCTTCGTCAGCTTACCGTCTTCGTAGTACAAACCGCGGTGGGTGTCCTTAATGATGAACTCTCGTCGAGCACCGCTAATCATCATGATGCACCTCCTGTCGGTTTGCGTGATTGATGATTTGAAATGGTTAAGTGAATGGAGCCTCGGAGCGGAGTTGATGTGAAGTACGAGCTGTCAGATCAGGACAATCTGAGCGATCATTTCGAATGGTGAACGCAGGATCCATTTGTTCGCTCGCTCCTAACGCCGCCGAGGCAAGTAACCCGCCCAGGAATCGAACCTGGTCCGACAGTTTCGAAGACTGTCATGCTATCCAGCACACCCGCGAGTCATGTAACTAAGCGTCCTCGCCAGGAATCGAACCTGGTCTACGACCTCCGCAAAGTCGCGTGCGAATCCGGCACACTCCAAGGACGAAAAAATCAGAGCCGACGACTGGATTTGCACCAGCATCAACCGCTTTACAAGAGCGGTGCCTTTCTCAGTCGAGCCACGTCGGCGAGTCGTCAGGGTGACCGAAGGGATTTGAACCCTTACCTCTTGCTTCACAGGCAAGTGTGCACAAACCGAGTACACCACGGACACCGTATGAAACGGCTCGCCACCGTGGTGGAGAGCCGCGGGTTAATCGGTGAACGCGACGTGTCGCATTGCAATCGATTCGTTTTCTGTGTTCATCAAGACTTGGTGCCATCCGTTCAAGATGATCGTCTTGTGATCCGGATGACGCACTCGTCCACGAACGAACACACTTGGGTTTCGTCGTTGAGCCACCCAGTGCAGATGACGAAGTTCAGGTCGACGACTTATCATTTGTCGACGCTGGATCTCGGTCACACCGTTTGGGTATTGGTTGCTGACGTAAACCAGTTGTCCTCCCTGCCGAACGACCTCTTCGCACATGTGTGGCTTTCCGCTGCCACGTGCAATTGGCTCGTTTCGCAATACCAGTCGCTTATCGACAAAGCTCGGGTTTTCGACGGGAACGAAGAACCATTCACCTTGACGGATAAACGCTTCGTTACGTCGACGGTTTCGCTTTCGCGGCTTCACGCCGAGACGGTTTTCGAGTGCTCGCACCGCCGTCGGCTTGAGCGCGTCGAACGCTGTCTTGACCGAAGAAACCGAGGCTCGCTCTGGAACGGCCGCGACGAACCAGTGACGTTCATCGTGTCCGCACAGGAACTTGTGCTTTCCGTCGTCTTGACGCGACATCAACAGCAAGTGCCGCATTGAAGGCTGTACGTCGATGACTTGCGTTTCAGCGACCAACTTGGGCTGAATCGCAAGATCGAAGAACTCGCCCTCGGCGTCGTTGCCGATGTCGATCGAAACTTCGGGAGGTGTTCCCCAGCGTCTGGCGATCGGAGGGTGGACTTTTGCTCGAGCACCAATCCGCGTGAATTGACGCTCGATACTCTGCATGCTCATGACAATGCCTTTCAAAAGTGTCAAAGAAGCGGAATGATGCCGGCAGCCAACGTGACCGCGATATTCGGCAGTAGCCCGACCAGGAATCGAACCCGGAACTTCTGGTTAGAAGCCAGAGATGATGTCCGTTTCACCATCGAGCCGTTACAAACAAGCGGAAGGAGAGGGAGTCGAACCCTCAAGGCACCATCAAGATGCTCGCCCGGCTAGCAACCGGATACCGTCGCCGATCGGATTGCCCTTCCGTTAGTGAGTGGACCGGAAGGGAATCGAACCCTCCCACCGATCTTGCAAGAATCAGTCGCCCCCTTGGAACATGCCAGCCCATATCAGAGGTCCGTCCGGGAATTGAACCCGGTCTTCGTCCATACCACAGACGCGTGCTGCCGCAACACTTACAGACCTTGTGAATCAGTGATCGCGGATGGAATCGAACCATCGATCTTCTGCATGTCACGCAGACGTCTTCGCCGCTGGACCACGCGATCGTTTTCTAACCAGTAGTCGAGATAGGAGTCGAACCTACAAAATCACAAGCCTCTCATGCTTGCCGCTTTGCCTGTTTGCGTACTCGACCTTGGAAGTAGCGGATCCGGGGGTCGCACCCGGCGGTCCTGGCTTATGAGGCCTGGCTGAGCACTGGCCCATCCGCGTCGTTGTTTGCACTGAAGTTGCAGGTCTCGGTATCGAGCCGAGCACACCGACCTTATGACGGTCAGTTGGACACCTGTCGCACCTGCAATGATGTTCTTGAAAAGTAGCCAAGGCGAGAGTCGAACTCGCACGCCGCGATGGGCACGATCGTCTGAGAATCGCGTGTCTACCGGTTCCACCACTTGGCTGTTTTGGAAGTAGCGCGGGAGGGAATCGAACCCACAGACATTTCACGGAGGTTTGAGCTCCGCCGCTTTACCGGTTTGCGTACCGCGCCGTTTGGATTGAAAAAGCGTCCCCGATCGGATTTGAACCGACGACCTCTTGCGTGACAGGCAAGCGAGCACTCCGCTGCTCCACGAGGACGATTGAATTGGAAAGTACGGGTACTCGGATTCGAACCGAGACTAATTGGTTGGAAGCCAATCGTGCTGGCCGTTGGACACTACACCCGTATGATGTTTGCAGTAGCTCGAGTGGGATTCGAACCCACAGCATCTCTGGTTCTAAGCCAAAGTGGTCTTCCGGTTGCCTACCGAGCCGTTTGAATCAACTAAGTGGAGCACCGGGGAATCGAACCCCGATTTTCTGCTTGCAAAACAGACGTCTTCCCGTTGGACGAGCGCCCCATGTGTTTCGTGTTTGAAGAGTACAATGCTTGGCTAGTGGTTCGCCTCTTTCATAAGTTTTCAGTACCCAGAGCAGGGATCGAACCTGCAAACACTCGGGTTTAAGCCGAGTCGCTCTGCCGATTGGCGTACCTGGGCATGCAAGTAGTCCTGGATGGAATCGAACCATCGTTTCCTGTGTGTAAAACAGGCGTCGTAGCCGTTGGACCACAGGACTGTGTTTGTCGATCCGGAGAGCACGTCCCCAAGGATTTGAACCCTGACTTACTGGTTTGGAATCAGCAGTGCTACTGTTACACCAAGGACGTGAGTGAAGTGGGAACGCAAGGAATCGCACCTCTCGCCGACTACCACACAATTAAAGGCAGAAGGGTTACAACCTCCCGTGTGGAAACGCTCCCAAGTTGAAGCGGAAGCCGTGGGACTCGAACCCACAACGGTTTAACCCGCAGCTGTTTTCAAGACAGTGTCCTCATCCGGCCGGGTGACTTCCGAGTGTTGCGATCGCTCGCAGCGACGTGAGCGGGAATCGAACCCGCGAACTCCTGGATGAAAACCAGACGATTCTGCCAACAGAATCTACCACGCCGTTTAATTGCTTCATTCGAAGCGAGTACCGCATAGGAGTATCGATCTCCTTCCTGTTGCCTGAGAAGCAACTGACCTAGCCAGTAGTCGAATGCGGCGTTGAAAGGGTGACCAACCGGAATTGAACCGGCGACAAACTCATTCACAGTGAGTCTCTGGAAACCAGCACCAGATCTGGCCACAGTCGGGTATCAGTGAGTCGCACACTGTCCATGCGTGGTCCCAAACCACACCGCTTACTCCAAGCTATACCCGCAAAATTTCAACAAGCGCCGAGGACAGGAATCGAACCTGTGTTTGCCTGGTTCAGAGCCAGGTGCAACGACCAACAGTTGCCGCCTCGGTGTAAATCGAACTTCAGCACTCCGTCCGGGAATCGCACCCGATCAGCGGGCTTCAAAGGCCCACGTCGCGTCTACGCGCCGGAGAGAATTGCAATACTGCAAGCTCCGGTGGATGGGCTCGAACCATCAATCGTCTCCTTAACAGGGAGCCGCCCTACCGATTGGGCCACACCGGATTCTTAACTCAACAGTCAGGATGGCTGGATTTGAACCAGCGTTCTCGTGCACCCGAAGCACGCGGATTGCCAAGCTTTCCCACACCCTGATAACAAAGAGCGCCCAGTGGGAGTCGAACCCACACTTCCGCCATGGCAAGGCAGCAGGCTACCGCTACATCATGGGCGCAAAATTGCATCACAACCAAATTGTCAAAGATCAGGGATGCACGAAGCATCCAAAGAGCACCGAGTCGGAATTGAACCGACGTCCCCTCGTTACGACGGAGGTATCTTGCCGCTAGACGATCAGTGCTTGTTGTACTTCAGTGGGACCGGTGAGAATCGAACTCACATCGTTCGGTTTAAGAGACCGATGCATTACCTTGTCTGCCACAATCCCAAATTACTTTTCGTTGTTCCGTTTCAGTCGGCGTGGCGGGAATTGAACCCGCGACCGTCGCCTTATAAGGACGCCGCTCTCACCCCTGAGCTACACGCCGTGGGTAGCAAGTGGGGCCGGAGAGGATCGAACTCTCACCGAACGGATTAAAAGTCCGTCATGCTGCCAGTTACACCACAACCCCAAGAATGATTCGGGGTATGCGTTTCAATCGCTGAAGCATGTTTGGTTCTCCTTCGTGTTCGTTGTCATAAGTGGTAGCCCTGGGAATCGAACTCAGCGCAACTCGGTTATCAGCCGTGTTTGGGCAACCAGCCCTCGACTACCGTTTTGTTCCCATTCAAGTCGGACACCTGAGAGTCGAACCGCCGTCGCGGAGCGACCCACAAATAAACGCAGTCTCCTGCTCCCAAAGCAGGCGTGCTTCCATCTGCACCTGTATCCGATGTGTTTTGCCGATTCCGTCGGCGCATATCTTCCTTGTCAGTGGGCCGGGAGGCGCTCGAATCCTCGTCTGCGGTTCTTCAGACCGCCGCTAGACCGTCTCAGCTACCAGCCCAAGTTGGCTTGTTGGGTTCGTCCGGCATGGACACGAAAAAAGGCTCGATGTCTGCGTGACACCGAGCCTTCATATAGAAAGCAGTTCGCTTAGAGCGAGTGTCACGTGAGCAATCGATACGGGGAATTACCGGGCAGGAACGTACTGGCTAAAGACCAATCGCTACCGCCGAAGGCAATCCCTTCGTGTATCCGTTCGAGTTGATTTGATTGCTGTTTGGTAAACATCAGAAAGCTCTGCTCGCTTCTCTGGGTGTGACTTTTGTGCTCCGGCTTGGCCGGTTCTGGGGTAATAGACGCTATGGGATCTGAATGGTTCGCGAAAAAACTCGCTTTCACAAAACTAGATGCGCTAGGTCGCGAGATTATTTCATGCTCGCAAGAAAAACTTTGCCATCTCTCGCACGAAAGTCAAACGATTCGTCCATGCTTTTGTACTCGCAGTTCGCGAGATTTTATCTGTCGGCCAATTAAGCAGACTGATCGTGTGCTCGAAGATGTCGGAGATGGTGAGCAGCATGAGCTGTGTGGATTTCCAGAATCTTCTCGCGTGGCAATCGGCCGAACCCTGGATGCGGAGCGAAGCTGCCGGAGTGATTCAGCAGTCGTGTAACACTTGCCGCAAAAGCTTCCACCTCGGTTGCATCTTCCAAGTTATCGGGCGGAACGAACATTGGAGCCGTCCGTATCCCGCGAGGAGAATCACCGCTCAGCACTTTGGGCAACAGCAGTTGTCGCACCAAAGGTCGCAATGGCGCAAAGAGCGACATCCAAATCGGATAGCCATCGACGCTGGGATCTTGAACCAAAACCAAGTGCCGACAGATCTGCCCAAGCGACCAATTTGCGTGCCGGACATGACCGCTGGCCAACAATTGCCGAGCGTCATCAACGGCGGCTTCAAGATTGTTGAACTGCAATTGACGGAGGTTACTCATATGTCTGCGGCATCTCGGTAGAATCTGAATCTTTCGAGGCACATTATGGGCGACACGCCTGAAGATTGACACCAGCGATGAATTCCCACGCCATTCAAGTCCGACCGGCTCGCAGCGATGATCGTGATTGTATTCTTGTAGTGCATCTGAATGCATTCGGCGGGGACGAAGGTCCTGCGATAGTGAGCTTGCTACAAGAGATGCTCGACGATCCGACAGCGAAACCGATCCATTCATTCGTTGCCGAGTCAAATGACGAGATTGTCGGTCACGTGCTCTTCACGTCTGTAACGATCAAGTCGGCCAGCGTCTCTACCGATGCTACGAATGCCCAAATCTTGGCGCCCTTGGCTGTACCCAGCGAACTGCATGGCAAAGGTATCGGCACGCATCTCGTCAAAGAGTCATTGCAACAACTTGCCGCAGTCGGCGTGCAACTTGTTTTTGTGCTCGGTTACCCAGGCTACTATTCTCGATTTGGTTTCGTGCCCGCCGGTGCTCGCGGTTTGCAAGCTCCTTATCCGATACCTAGGCTCTGTTTGAAAACGCCTACTGACATGTAGTTTTCAGGAATCGCTCAATCATCGCCATCTTGATCATACCGCAATAGTTGATGGCTGTTTTCTCGAAACGGGAGAAGACGCGACGGCATTCCTTCAACCAACCGATCGATCGTTCGACAATGTTGCGATTGCGATAGCTCTCGCGATCAAACTCGATTCCGCGTGCGTCCCGGTCTTCATTCGACTTGCAGGGAATGACAGGATGAATGCCAAGCTCCGCAAGATGCTCGTCGATCCACGCCGCCCGATAACCTTTGTCGCCAGCCAAGTTCACAGGCCATGCGATTGGATCGCCTTTGCCGTCACGAAGATTCTCGTCAGCTGCATGGAGAACCGCCTCAAACGCGGTTGCCTCGTGTGCTTGGCCACCAGTGATAACAAAGGCAAGGAGATGGCCCAGCCCGTCGACCAAAAGATGAATCTTCGTCGAAAATCCCCCGCGGGATCGTCCTAACGCATGGTCAGCTGGTTCGTTCGGATCCCCTTTTTTCCACCCCCTCCGGCACAACGATGTGCACGAGTGACGCTTCCGTCGATGCACCAAAGGTCATTGTCGATCACCTCGCCATCGATATGGGCCGTGCGAAGACGGTCGAGAATCGCGTCGAGTGTGCCATCGCCATTCCACTTGTCGAACAACCCGTAGATCGTTCTCCAATGGCCAAACTCTTCAGGCAAATCTCGCCACGGCGAACCCGTGCGGAGAATCCAAAGGATACCATTGAAGGCAACCCGCGCGTCTGTTGGTGGCCGCCCAGTTGCTTTGCGTTCCGGGAACAGGTCCTTAATACATTCCCATTGATCGTTGGATAGACTGTGTCGCGCCATCGATTCCTCCTTGATCGGCGATCAAGGAAACATCGCAGATCAAGGCGAAACAGCCAACACCAGTTTTCAAACAGAGCCTAAGAAGAACGCAGACGCTTGGATGGTTCTGGAATTGGAAGCTGATGCGGCCAAATCGTTCGACGGCACGGTCAAGTGCTGCGAAGCTTTGAACCACCAAAAATACTGGGTCGAGTGATGGGCGGTGCTGCATCACTACAGCTTAGACCGTTCAGACCACAGGACGCAGAAACGTGCTTGGCATTGTTTAGGGATTGCGTCCATCGTGTTAACTCACGTGACTACACGCCCGACCAGATCGAGGCGTGGGCTTCACGAACGGTTGATCTTGAAACATGGCGTGCACGGTTCCATGATCGTTTCGCTTACGTTGCAACCGAAGATGGTTGTATCGTTGGCTTCACCGATATGACACGAGAAGGACATCTCGATCGCTTGTTTGTATCCGCCGACCATCAGGGCCGCGGGATTGCTCGTGGACTTGTTAGAAGACTCCTGAAAGACGCGAACGATCATTCAATCGAAGAGATCACGACGGACGCCAGTATCACCGCAAAACCATTCTTCGACCGAATGGGCTTTAGCGTCGTGCGCGAGCAGTCCGTCGAGTGCCGCGGAGTGTGGATGACCAACTATCGAATGCAGCGAGCCGTTAAAGCCGAAGCTAGTTGACCCTGCAAGTTCCATCGTCGCAGCGTCCCGTCCATCGCAAGCGGTTCTTAGCAAAGACGCGATAGCCGAACTCGAGGCCGTGCGAGATGCCGGGCAAGCGAGTGAGCGAGACAATCGGCTTCAGGCCAACGGCAGCATACAACCGACGAAAGACCTCGACGCCTGTGATCCACTCGCCACTGGGCAACCGACCTTGGATCTCATCCATGAAATCGTTCGTGGTCATCCCGTAGCTTGCCGAGCTGAACGAAGGATCGGCGATGTCGGTAAAACGGATTCGATGCTTCCGATCGAGTCGACGAAGCAGTTTGATCTCGCGCAGGCAAAGCGGACACTCGCCGTCGTAGAAAACTTCCACCTGCCAGTCGTTGTTCATTTCGCTGCTCATGAGTCCTGCGCCGTCTCACTGCTAGATTCCGAATCGCCTTTCTCGGTTTCCTCAACCGACGTTTTCAGGCGGATCAGGATCTCGTTCCGGCGGAGTGCTGCTGGAGTGAACGGCGGATCGTAGCCAGCCGCCTCGGCCGACTCCTCTCCTTCCAGGCCTTGACTCTTCATCCATTCTCGCAGCTCGGTTTCTTTTTCTTTGGCGAGCTTAGAATCGAGCTTGCCGGGAAAGCGAACCACGGCGAACCGGCCGCCCTTTCGCTCTCGCAGTTTCACGCCTTCACCCTTCGGATCGGGAGCTCCCTTTGCCGCGACGTCCTTTGGCATCACAAAACCCATCGAGACATCCGACTTGCCGATTTCGCCTTCCATGAAAACCGGCGTCGTCATCGCGATCTTCTGCTCGGCTTCGTTGGCCCCACTGATGTACTGGAAGAGTCGCATGAAGCTGCCGTCCCGACCTTGAGAGTCCATCTTAGAATCGGTCGCGACCAGCATCAGGTCCGGGTATTCGCGGACTTCAAAGCTGCCGTCCGACTCGATCACTTTGTACTCCGCTGACTCGTACCCCGCTCGAGTGGTCATCGCCAGGGCGAACGTGCCGACCAGAGCGACTCCGAGGAATCCCGCGAAATAGATCATTGCTCGTTTCATCCGTCCCAACTCCATCGTTTTGAACTTTCTTGACTGTGTTACTGTAGGCACTCGGCTAGCAACGGCCATGCTGCCATTGACACTTGCCAATCCTGCCCTGGAGCAAATCGTTTGGAGTCCGAAGTCTTTGGAGAAACATTGATCGGCGAAGGCCAACCCGAACTATCGAGGGGCGAGATCGATCGTGTCATCATGATGGCCTGGGAAGACCGCACCAGCTTTGACGCCATCCAGGACCAGTTCGGCCTGTCTCCAGGCGACGTCATTAAGTTGATGCGTCGCGAGATGAAGCCCAGTTCCTTCAAGCTTTGGCGGAAGCGAACTCAGGGGCGAGTCACCAAGCATGAGGCCAAGTTCGCCAAAACCGTGAACGGCGACGAACTCCGGCGGTTCCGAGCGTCGTCTCAGCGAGGATAACCACGTTGGCGAAGATCAAACGAGTCAGGACAAAGCCCTGCGGTCGCTGCAATGAAACCAACGATGTTCTCTACCGGGTTCGCGTCGAGGAAGACGGCGACTGGATTTTCGTTTGCCCGACCTGCCTCGGCAAAGTCAAACCTGACAATCCACACTATCAATACGGTGGAACCTGGAAGAGCAAGAAGCGTCATTGACTGGTGAAGCTTCCATCTCCAGTCGAGCCTTCCGGTTCATCCGGTACCGGGTGAACGACTGGATACGGCGGCATGCCAGGATAGTACTCACCGGGGTGACCGGGCGGCAGGTTGTCCGGCGCGGAGTAGCCAGGCGGTACGTGGTACGGATGGTCGGGCGGCAGTCGCGGCCAAGTGTGGATCGGCGGCGGGGCTTCGATCACGACGGGTTCTTCGGGTTCCGGCGGCCACGGCCAATCCTCGGGCCACCAGTCGGGCCGCGATCCCGAGCTGGAGGTTTCGTCGTCGGTGCTGGAGCCTTCCGGCGGATCGGGATCGGCGGGCAACGATGGCGACTCGCTCCCCGGCGGATCAAACGGTGGAATGAATGGAGGCGGTGGCATTTCGGGTTCGAAGGAATCATGTGGGGTCATCGCAGGGCACTCCGTTGCAATGGATTTGGATGAACAAACATGGTGCGGTTCGCTGGACACAGGCCGCACTGGGGGATCGCTTTCGTTTGCAAGAACCGGCGAACTTCATCGTCGCTCGCGTCGGGCGGGCAGGCTTGGTAATCGCGGAACGGTTGCCACTGAGGCAGATGGTGCAAACTCAGCTTTGCTTCGAGTTGCGCGTAGTACGCGAGCGCCGGACATTTCCAAAGCTTCCCTTGATAAAGTTGCGTGCATGTCTTCTGCATACATACTCGATAGGCCGATTCCGGTTCTGAATCGAAGGGAACCGGCTTTCCGTCTTCAACGTTGTATTGCCGCATCCAACCGCGATGCGACTGGCGGATCTTGATCTGAATGCCGGGATACTCTTCACGCCATCGCCAAACAGTCTGTTTCACCTCGCGGAATCGTTCGAGGTATGTCTGGTGGGTACCATGCTGACTGACCTCAAGCCGGCAATTGATTTCGACAAGAGTTTTGGGAAGCTCGGGATGCCGAGCAAAGAAAAACCCGTTGGTTACCAACATCAGATCTGAGTGAGGCCAACACTCGCGAGCCAGCTGCAAATGCTCGATTAAGTTTGGGTTCAACAGCGGTTCGCCACCGAGCAATGCGAATCGCTTCGGTAGGATGCGATGATTCCAGACTTCGTATTCCGCTTTCGCATCCGCGGGCGTTGGCATCGTGCCCGCCAAACGAAAATTGCTGTAATGACTGCACTGCTGACACGATAAATTGCAACCGTGTGCGAGGTGATACTCCAACGCCGGTAGTTCGATCATCGCCAAATCACCTGTTCCAAACCGTGTTTCTCCAGCCCGCGTTTGAGGAATTGCGGGCGATGTCGCTGGTAGCCGGGCGGATCGATGTGTTCATGCTTGAATGAATGGGAGACTTCGCAGGCCACATTGACGCCAGCGACTTTGCATCGCCAAAAGAAGTCCCAGTGCTCTTCAACTTTGAGCGATTCGTCCCAACGGATCGCCTGCAAAATATCGCGGTAGGCGACGAAGCAATTACCGACGTAGTGGCACCAGCGAATCGAGCCTCGTTGTTTCAAAACGCCGCGATGGATACGGAGACGACGACCGTTACTTCTCAGTAATCGCGGACGCTCTTCATCGTTGCTCAGGGCCGCGAGCAGATCGATGTCGTTGTGCTTATTGAGCTTGGCGACAAGTTCCGGCAGTTTTGTCCGCTGGGTCACCAAATGGTCATCATCGGTGAAGACGACGATTGGCGTCTTGCCCGCGTCGAGCAATCGATTGCGCCCGGCGGATAATCCAATGTCGAAATCTGTCTCGATCAATTGGTCCACCATTGCCGCTTCAGTCGGGCAATTGGAGGAAAATCGCAGTTCCGGCTTGCCATCGTCAAGCACATGGATCGCCGGGCGATTGGTTCCGTAGTTTTCGTGGATGCTCCTCACGAGTGCGGCACAGCACTGCGGTCGATGAATGGTCTTGATACAGAAGGTGACTTGATCACGCATGGACGATGCCGCCTCCGGGATATCGCATTGAATGGAATCCATGTTTGCGAAGGCCGAGCTTCCTGAACTTTGGCCGACATCGCAGATCACCGTAGGGTTTCGCTCCAACGTGGGCATGAACGACCATGCAGTCCTCCGCGACGGCGATTTTCAGCTCCTCCACGTGGCTGGCCCGATAGAAGAACTCCCAGTGTTCGTACGTCTTGATCTCGGGATCCCATCGCAGCTTGGCGATCGCGTCCCGACGGGCGAGAAATGCGTTGCTGGACATGTCGCACCAGGCCAGCGGGCCAATGCGCCGGTGTTCGCCTCGGAACATCCAGATTCGCCGGCCATTCATCAGGGGCGCAAACAATAGTGGCCGACCGCCAGCGCCCTGTCGGACGCCGAGGATATCGATGTCGTGCTCCTGAAATCGATCGTAAACTCGATTGAAGTGCAGATCCGGAGTGACGACGTGATCGTCGTCGAGTAAGAAGATGAGCTCGGTTTCTGCGGCGTCGATCGCCGTGTTGCGGCCAACGCCAACTCCGACGTCGTGCCGGTCGAGGTTGATCACATGGCAGTGCTTGGCCATGTCGGAATATTTTTCCGAGAATCGCAATTCTGGCCGGCCGTCATCGACGACCACGATCTTGGGCTGGTTGAAGTGCTTTCGTAGCGACTGAACCAATCGATGGCATGCCCAAGGACGATGGATCGTCTTGATGCAAAAGGTGATGTCGTCGGGCGTGAATGGTTTTTCTGCGGCCATTGGCTCACCCGTGCTTTCGAAGGTCTGGGTTGACGTGCGCAATGGCCGAGGCGATTTCGTCCTCGGTCGGTTCAATGCCGAGGAATTCAATCAATTCGCCAATGATGCGATCTGGCTCAGCAGTCAGGTCGGCGAACTCGATCTTGAACACCGGAACCTCCGGATGCGATTCAACGAATCGATCACGATGTTCAAGAAGACTCCGCTGCAAACGTTCGCAAGACTCATCGTCGGCAGCGAACCACTGACCGGCGTGCTTGCGGGATCGATCTTGCAAACTGCGAATAGAGGCTTCAATGTCTCGGTTCACGACGATGATGCGGAGTGAATCGCCGAGTGCCGTGTGCAGATGCTCCGCGAAACGGCAGAGATGCGGATACTTCCCGCCGGCAACAGTTTTGTCACGATTGGCTTCTGACTTTCTCGTGACAACCCAAGATTTCAGTTGCTGGGTGAGTTGCTGATCACTGATCACCGGGTCTGTCGCCGGAAACCGCATGGCTTTCTCGCATAGCTGCGCAAGTCCAACGGCTTCGCCGCCGCCGGTCGCCTCGTAGCCACCGAGTTGGTTGCCCATGTGAACGCCCAGATGATGCATGACCATCGCAACACATGAAGTGCCCGCACGATGCGGCCCGAGAACAGCAAAGAATGGTGCGTCAGAATGGTCAGCGTTTCGGGCGTCGTTGAAGAACCGCGTCTGATTCCACTTGCGACCACAGATATTGGACTTGGTTGGCAATTGCCCCACCATCCAACGGTCCGGCGTATAAACCGCGATTGATTCCTTTTGAATGTTCTTGCCCTGGACCAGCGCTTCGTATCGGCGTTGAATGAAGCGACCGAGGTGATGATCGATGTGGTGTTTATGATGCCAATCGTTCCATGTCAGGTGCCGGTACAAACCTTTCATGTTCTCGCGACCGCGGACCATGAAGGCGTGAGTGCGATTGACGTTGTAGGGACGATAGACATGTTCGCTGACCTTCTGTGGCGGATGCTTGCCGGCGTAGAGGTGTTGGCCGCCTAGGTAGGCCAGACCCCAATCGGCCGGCAACTCATCGACGAATGCGGTGAAGCGTTCAGCAAAGTCGTCGGTGAATCCCGCGTCGTCTTCGAAGACTACATACGAATCGATGTGTTCGGTCAGGCACTTTTCCAAGATCAATAGGTGCGAGCGATAGCAGCCCCACGCTCCGTTGCCGGCTCGCCATTGCGGCGGTGTGGCGACGTGCCGGCCATCAATCGCTGGGAATCGCTCGGGTTCGGGCAATGGCCACGGATCGGGCAACTGTTCGAGCCATTCCCGCAGGCGATCTGTCCGGCGATCAAGGTTGATCAAAAAGCAGCGATCAACGATCGACTGTGTCTTCAAGATCGTCGTTCGGCTCGGATGGCCCTT
The DNA here is from genome assembly GCF_008035925.1 of Stieleria maiorica. Classification (NCBI taxonomy): domain Bacteria; kingdom Pseudomonadati; phylum Planctomycetota; class Planctomycetia; order Pirellulales; family Pirellulaceae; genus Stieleria; species Stieleria maiorica. The sequence goes on along the minus strand of NZ_CP036264.1, from coordinate 9,126,821 downwards.
CGGGGAACTTTTGTTCGAACTTGCGGATGGCGGTGTTGACGAGTCCGCGGGCGATTCGAGCCGTAAACCTTCCATGGGGCAGACCTCTTAATTGGGCTTCTTCAAGTAACCAGTCGACGATGGTGTCGATGTTGCGGCGACAGCCTTCCGCACCCCAGTCGTTCATCGTGTCGACCCGGGTTTCGCAGTTGCAGGTTTCGCTGGGTTTGGCGAACCAGGCCAACATGCGTTTCAGTTCGTTGCCAGGACCGGGGCGAAAACGATCGATCTTGATCGTCTCGGGTTCATCACGCTCCGGTAGATAGTTGCGAAGCAGTGACTCGAGTTCGCGCGTGTCCTGTTTGCGGCGTTTCTTGTTGACCAGCGCCATGCCGATCGTGACCAAGTTGATTGCCCTCGGGTTGTCATTGGCTTGGCAGGCGTTGCAGGCTGAAGGTGTCGTTCGAACCTTGCAGCCAGCCATTTGCCCTGCGACTTCGCAGGCGTTGTCTTGGGTCAAGTGAGGACAGTGAATCATGCGGTCATCCCTGCAACTTGACCGTCGTAGGCTCCGGAATTGCTCGGTGGCTCGCCGGGATCTTCGCAGTCGCTATCGACTAATTCCCAACCGCAGGACCAGATCCAGGTGCTGTTGCACGGTTCACTCGATCCGCTGCTATCCTCGGACGGCGGTTCACTGTCGCTGTGGCTCGGTCGTTCGGATCCTTCGCTGGATTCAGATCGGCTTTCGCTCGGGCGATCGGAACTGTGGTCGCTGCTATGGCTCGGTCGATCGGAGTCGGAAGTTGATTGATGGCTTTCTGACGGTGGTTCACTATCGCTGGCCGATGAATCACCGACGCTGGGATCATCAATGCTGTCGCTGGGGCGGTCGCTATCGGAGGCGGATTGCGATCCGCTTTCTGATTGCGATTGTGAACGGCTGTCAGACGCTGATTTGGAATCACTATCTGACTCGGATTCACTCGTTGATTGCGAGGCGGAACCGCTAAGTGAACCGGACTCGCTTTGAGATCCACTGACGGATGCCGAGCCGCTCCCCGAGTCGAACTGGCTGTAGGAATACGACTCGCTGGAGGACGATTCTCGCGAGTAGCTTGGTTCGCTTATCGATTCGCTTGTTGATTGCGAATGCGATTCACTCTCTGATTTGGATTCCGATTGGCTTGATTCCGATTTACTGTGACTGCTTGCTGAATCGGAGTAAGAACGTGAATGGCTGGGCTGAGAATACGATTCGCTTGTGGAGACACTGTGTGAGTCGCTTCCCGACTCGCTTGATGCGGACTTGGACCCAGATGACGCAGAGACCGACTCACTGACACTCGATGTCTCGCTTTCACTGGCTGAGCTGTCCGAGTCGCTATCCGAATCACTCGAGTCCGATCCCGACGAACTCGCCGACTGAGATCCGGAAGATGAGTCGGATGAGTTTGATGAGGAACTACCGGAAATCGAAGGTCCTGAGTAACTCGGCTCGCTGTAGGAGCGGCTCGAATCGCTTTCGCTTTCGGATTGGCTTGAATCGGAGTCACTACTACTTGCCGATGACGCGTTCGAATCGCTGGATGACGAATCGGAACTCGAGGCATCGGACGAATCAGACTTCGAATTGGATGATTCTGACGAGTCAGAGGATGACGCCGAGCTGTCGCTGGATGACTGGCTCGATGATTCTGAGGATTCGCTTGATGAACTCGATTCGCTGCTTTTGGACGAACTTGAATCGCTAGATGATGAGCTGCTGTCAGATGAGAACGAACTGGATGATGAGGAACTGCTGGATGACGAGCTTGATGAACTCGATGACGAACTCGAGCTGGATTTAGACGAACTACTGGAAGAGGAACTGCTGGATGAACTGGGACTTGATGATGACGAGGAGCTGCCGGATGACGACGACGAAAGCGAGCTTGATGAAGAACTGGATAGCGAGCTACTGGAACTCGACGAAAGACTACTCGAGCTGGATGATCCCAGGCTGCTCGATGAACTTTGGCTGGACGATGCGCTGCTAGAGCTACTGCTGGACGACGAGTCACTTGATGATGAACTACCCGACGAGGAGCTGCTTGACGATGAGCTGCTGCTGGAGCTCGACGATGAACTGCTGGAGCTTGAACTACTGCCATCGCAGCAACGGCACCCAATCGTGAGGTAGGCCGAGGTGTCCTCATGGAAATGGCAAACGATCTGCTGCGATGCCAAGAGCGCGTAGTCGCAGACGTTGTAGACTGAAACGTTGACACCGATCGGTCGCCACTGCGTCCCGTCAAATCGCAGCTCGCGAGCCGTGCCCCAAGATTTGGCTTTGATTCTTTTGGTTGGTTTGCAGAGTAGCGTTTGCTTGGGCGGGTCAAGCACCCACGATTGGTTGCCGTCGAAGGTGACCGATAGATACTGGTCCCCGGCACCCTCGATTGGCCCGCGGATCCGCTGGGCCGAGTGATTCCGAGCAACGATGCGGACCCGTTCGCCGTCGACATCCAACACCGGTTCGATGTTGCCGGATTGGTCTAGTCGGTGGAGATCACATGTCCCGCTGCCGGTCGTCGTCCCCTGGCGGGCGCTGATGCCGCCGACCGGAACCTTGACCAAATGTGCGATGTCGGTCGGATGACCAACCCGGACGACTGCCCACTGCAAACCGGTTTCCGTCGGATTTCGTCGCCAGAGGATCTGGGCCGAACCCTCTGGTTTGGATTCCAGATAGAAGCTCGGCGACAGTGATGCGTCGGCAAAGTCATGCCAGGTCTTGGTGATATTGACTTGAGCCGCGACAACGCCATCGAAGACGACGCGACCAATTTTGTCTTCGGCGATCGGTTCGATCGCGACGCCCACGCGACCCGTGGAAGCACTCGCTCCAGGTTTGCCAACTTTGATTGTCGCATCACGGACGAATCGAGCGAGTTCGACCGGACCATCGAGCGGGTCGGTCAGTGGCTGAACGAATCCAGCCGCGCCACCAATCGGAATCGTCTGCGTTGTGATGTTGTGAACGCGAACCGTCGCCGCGTTCTGCAGGTATGTCCGTGGTCCGCCTCCACCGGGCAACCGATTCTTGTGCAGTGCATCGGCCGCCGCCAACAGCCGGTTGTACTCGGTGGCGGTGATATTGTACTGGTCGCCGGGGCGAACTCGTCGTGTCATCAGTTGATGCCCAGCGCGTTAAAATTGCCCTCCGGATAGACTTGCTCGACGTAGGCCGCGGCCGGACGGCGTAGAACGCGATCGCCGACCACCTCTTCATCATGCCGGACCCACAAGTAGTCCCATCCCCGCTTACTGATTCCCGAGATCGCGCCGACGGACAACGCCGGTTGGTTGGGACGCGCGGCGAAGTGATAAGTGATGTCGACCCAATTCTGTTCGTCTTCGCCACCGTCGGCTCCGAGAAACAGAGCTTCGCCGGGAGCGAAAATGGACCAGTCGGTCGAGTTCGTGCGGCCAGTCATTGCCACAACGGCCAGCAAATAGGCGGTCGAAACCCACTCGAACTTCTTTCGCACCGAGAACTCGAATGCCGGTACGGTCACGTCGACGCCTTCGACACCGGAATCGCTGACGCCGATCGCGCCCTGGTAGATCGGAGCGACCTTGCCCGGTGCGGGATAGATTCCGCGGGTGCCGAGGGATTGATTGAGGTGCGTGGTTGCTCCGGTCGTGTTGAACGAGACCGGATCGAGCTTGGTCTTATTGATGGTGACGCTCACCAACGCGTGCTTGGCGTTGATGAACTCGGCGTCGATCTGCAAATACGGAATCAGGTCCGGGAAGTTGGCTTTGTAATAGCCGTAGGCGGCGCTGGCAGCCGCCGCCGGATCGACTGCGCCACCGTTGGTCGCAACATAGGCGACGAAGTCCGAATGCGATTTTCCTCGCGATGCCTTCTCGGAGAGCGCCGCGGTCTCGAAATTGTATCCGCCGGCCGAAAAGGTCATCAGCTAAACACCAAGCCTCCGGACTTCGATCGTTCGACCAACCGACGTGTGTTCTCTGCGGTCGCGATGATCGCCCGTTTCATGTCCTCCGTAATGCCATCGCCGGACGAAACGGGGAGTTGCAAGCGAGACGTGGCACCACTGAGTGCCAGGTCGAATTCGGTGAGCGACTGACGGACCGAGGCGAAAGCTTCGTTGATCGACGCAACATCCAGTGCCGGTTCGTCAGCTTCCGGCTCCACTTCTGCCAATGCCTCGACGACAGGTTTATCTTCCTCCGGAATTTTCAGCTGCGGCGCCGCGATTACCTCCTCGTCCAACGGTTCGATTGGATCCAGTTTCAGAGGTTCCAGCTTTCTCGCACTGCTGCCGAGTCCCAGTCCTCGCGAATCGAAGTTGCCTGCCGACTCGACTTGCGCCGTGCTGTCGGGACCATCCGCGAATCGATCGATTGATGCTTGAGCATCAGGATCGATTCCGAGCTTTAGATCCTTAGGGTTCGGAGGCTGCAATTCGGGATCATCGATCCCGGGGAGATCGACGGGGGGAATATCGACCTCATCAGGATTGACCAGTTCAGGCAACGCCGGCGGTTTCGGCGGCTCGGCAATGTCAGGTGGGGAACCAGGTTCATCGGTACGGTCGGATGGTGCGGTTGCATTGTTTGCACGATCAATGGCGGCCTCGAAGTCGGCTTGCGCTGCGGCAACCTTCTCGTCTCGTTTCCGCTGGCGATCGCCTAGCTCATTCGCACGTGCTGCCTCACGAGCCGCCTTGGACTCCGCCCGCATTTGGTCGAGGGTAGATTGGACGCCGGCCGTAGTGTCGTCGATCAGTTGCTGTCGTCGAGCCTGAGCCGAATCGTTTTCCCGGAACTGTTGCTGTTTCGACTGATCGACGACCGTATTCTTAGCATCGGTCTCCGCGTCGATGGCTTGCATTTCTGCATCGAGATCACGACCTTCACGGGCTTTACGCCGTGCTTCGAGTTGAGCCGCGATGCCCTTTTGCATCTCGATGCGGTTGGCTTCGATCTCCTGTTTCCGTTTCGATCGTCGCTGTTGCCGCTCAATGATTGCCTGGTTGCGACGTTGTTGCTCCGCCACCTCGGCCGCGCGGGTATCGGCGTCGATCTTGGCCATTTCGACGTCGACATTGATATCGTCGTCGAACAGAGCTTTGAGTTTGATCCAAGCCTTCTTGAGGAAGCCGACCGTCGAATTCCACATCGACTTCACCTGCCCGACAAACACGGTCCACGTGTCGGCCAGATAGTCGACCGTTTCGACCCACGCTTTCTCAACGCCGGCAAGAGCGTTGATCAGTACGCCACCGATTTGCACGGCGACGTCACCGGCGATATCGACCAGTTCATGAAGCTTGAGAAATCCCTTCTTCAAAAAACCGATCGTATTGTTCCAGCCTTTCTGGACCGCGGACGTCAGAATGGTCCAGCCGTCTGCCATGAATCCGAGCGTTTCGTTCCACACGCCCGCTAATCCAGATAGTGCACCGATCAGCACATCACCAATGGCATAGGCCGAGTCCGCCCAGACATCCGCAATGTACTGAGTGAACTCGCCCCATTTGGTTTGCAGAAAGGTCGTGCCTTTGATCCACTGCAGTTTCAGATATGACCAGAGTACGTCGGTGGCCGCGGTGATATCACCAGCCGCCAGCGCGTTGGCGATTGCACCGAAGGCGGCCAACGTTTCCGCTTTAAGGACTTCAAAGACGCTGCCCAGATACTCAATAGCCTTGCCAGCGATGCCGGTTGAATACAGGAAATAGCCACCGAGGGCCGCGATAGCAGCGACGACCAGCCCCAGCGGTGTGAACAACATCCCGACGGCACTGACAATGACGCCGATGGAGGCACCAATGAAACTAAAGATGCTGGCCAAGCCTCCAACGGCGAAGGATGCCGCGGCGGCAAACGAACCAAGCGTGAACAGTGCGGCGCCGATTCCGATGATGGCGACCGCACTTGCCGCCGCAATCTTGACAATCTTTTGATTCTTATTGATCCACTCGATCACCCCTGAAGCAGCGCGGCTAAACGCATTGACCATGTTGGTGACGCTGCCTTCGAGCGATTCACCGATTGCGATGGCGACGCCTTCGATCGAAGACTTGAGAATCCGAAATGCGCCGCCCAGACCGCCTTCCATTTCCTCGGATGTCTTCGCCGCAATCCCGCCAGCGTTCTGCAGTTCTTGGTAGAGCTCACGCGTATCAGCAACCGACTTCCCGATGGAACTGGCGGCCGTGATGCCCAGCAACCCGAAGACTTCGTTGAGCTTTTCCGCCTTCTCGGCCGTGCCCATGTTCGCGGTGGCCGCAGCGACTTCGCCCAGGATGTCGACCAGCGATCGGGCGTTTCCTTTGGCATCCTTGGTTGCCACACCGAAGACGGCTTGAAACTTCTCCGATTCCGCAGCGCTGATCGTCAGCAGGCGACGCATCGCGTTACCGGCCGATGAGCCTTGGATGCCCATGTTGCCAAGCGTTCCAAGCACCGCCAGAGTTTCTTCCAGACTCATGTTGGCATCGGCGGCCACGGGGCCGGCATAGGACAAGGCTTCGCCGAGCGACTCCACCGTGTTGAACGACTTGTTCGCCGCGGCGGTCAATCCATCGGCAACGCGAGTTGCTTCGCCGGCTTCCATGCCAAATTGCCGGATGGTGGCGGCCATGATGCCGGATGCCTGCGTGGCATCGGTGCCGGTCGCGCGAGCCATATTCATCACCGCGGCGGTCATTCTCTCGATCTGTTCCGGCTTGAAACCGGCACGACCGAGTTCCGTCATCAGGGAGGCAACTTCGCTGGCAGAGTAGCTGGTTGTTGCACCAAGCTTTTTGGCGGTACTGCGTAGCGACTCCAGCTGTGTTTCCGTCGCCTGTGTGATCGCCGCGACACCCCGCATGGCATCGTCGAAGTTGGAGAATATGGCAACGCTACCTCCCAGAGGGGCCGCCGCGGCGGTGCCGAGTCCCATGAGTTTCGTGCCGAGCAAGCGAGTTGATTGCCCGAACGATTGCAGTCGCTTTTGAGCCGATCGAAGCCCCTTCACGAACGCTGCATCCTTGGTCAGCAGTTCGACGTAGGCGGCTCCGGCTCTGACTTGCGACATGGGTGGTAAAATCTCTTCATGGACGTTCTGTCAAGACCGACCAGTCTTTGCCGTTGGTAGTGACGATCCAGAACCTTCGTTTTGATCCATTGCGGATTCTGGTGAAGCCGACCTTTTTCACGCCAAGCTTCCAAGCTTCATCGCGAATCGCATGGCACATGGCTTTCGTCACCGGCTTATCAACACCGATGACTTCCATCGTTTCGCAGTCGATCCACCGGCAAGTTGCTGACCAGTCGTAGGGATCACCGTAAACGGAGTCTGGCTTGGACCAGACGCGTAAGCATGCCGCGATCGGTTCGATATGAACTTTCATGGGTTCATGCGGGATTCAGCGGTCTCCCGAGAAGGCTTGCCAGTTGCGGCACGGTGATGGGAGCCGGCTTCGTAGTCACCCGAACCAATGGATTGAAGTCGTCGGGCTTGAAAGGTTTGCGACGGCGCCGACGATCGCGGTTGATCTCGGCAGTCAGCGCCATCACGCTTGAAGCGATGTTCCAATCATGTCGCCGACGCGCGTCGGCCATTTGGATTAGTTGGCGGAGGGTGAGCGGTCCTGGGTCGACTCCGACAATTCCGGCGAGTTCGATGACGATCCGTTCGACATCGGCACCCCGAGTTTTTGTTCCAGATCGCTGACGATCGAGTCCACCAGCGTCGGATCGTCCAGCCTCCGTTCGATCGCTTCCAGTCCCCGGGTCTCGATCATCCGCTGTTTCTCGGCCGCCTTCCGTAGAAGACGGCGACGGGACTCCGGGAAGTAGGCCACCAACGCATCAACGACCGCCTTGCAAGCTTCATCGATCGCGTCGCCCGCCAAGCCTTCAGCAAACGCTTCATCGTCAACGTCTTGCTGGTCCGCCTGCGGTTTGCAGATCGCGAACAATACGTCGCCGAGCAGCAATGGATCGGTTGCCAGCCGATTGATCAAATCGCCATCGATCGCATCGAGCAAGCGAACGTCGGTGAGTGTTTTTACGCGGCGAAGCGTCGTGTTGTCGATATCGACGATCCAAACCCGGCCGCGGCGATCAATGAATTTCTGCATGTGTGTATTGAGTTGAAGAGTTCGGAGCGAGTAAGCAGAGCCGAAGTGCGATTGCGATGCTTAGGTAACGACCGGGACGTTGATTCCGCCACCGGTTGCCGATTGGGTAGGTTTAAGCGTCACGTCTGCCGAGACCACCTCTTCAAGGTTTTGGTTGACATTGAAGTTCATGACTTCGCAGGTCAGCGTGAGAGAACCACCGGCATCACTGATATCGACGTCGCAGGGTGTGCCGCTGCTCCACAGTCCCTGCAGCATGCCGAACGAGGTATCGCCGTTTTTGTTGAGCACGGTGAACTCGATCGAGGCATCCTTCAGCGTCCCCACGGTGGCCCGCCAACCGTTGTTGGCTCGCGTTGATGCATCCGCCTCGGCCTTCTCAAGATTGACGGTCAGGTCTTTGACGTTCTTGATCTCGGCACCATCGATGGTAAGGACGGCGTCGAGACCGAGGACTACTTCTGCTGACATATTGATTCTCGCGAGTTACTTCACACTGTCACGCCAAAACTTGGGCAAGCGTGACTGATTGGCTTCGAGGGCGGGCCGCATAAATGGGCGTTTGGGATAGCGACGCGGCTTTGAAGCGCCGCGCCTCTCGTTTTCTGCTTCGATCAGTCGGGTGGCACGGTTGGCTTGGGCTCCGGTCAGCAACCTCGTCCGAGCAAACGTGCCCGGCCGGATGACTCGGATCGGACCGTGCTGGCCAACCCGGAAGCGATGGCGTTTGAGTTTGCGGCGTTTGTGGGAAACGCCACCGAACTCGTGCAGGTTCCAAAGTCGGCCAGCAATCTCGTTGACCGGCCCAACGACGGCTTCTTCGCGATCGCGATTTACCTCGTAGCGAATCACGCGACGAAGCATGCCGGTCTGCGTGTGAGGTGGCGATCCGGGGCTGGACGGTTTCTTACGTTTGCGGATCGACCGTTTGGCAGTCAGTCGAATCGTTCCGGCCGCGTGCCCGAGCGATCGAAAGTTGGCGGCCTGGACCTTCTTTTGAAGCTGGGCGTGGTTGAATCGGACACGTGTCCGGATCTGGATCACTTCGCCAATTCAAAGGTGAGCGTCAGCAGACTGGTGAATTGGTTCAGTTGCGTCCAGTGTTCGACCGAGTACAGCACCGCGTTTTCGACTTTCACGCATCGGGCGGCGACGAACGAGTTGAGTCGCTTGAGGCGGAAGTAGTCGGCCAATTCCTCGACGAAGAAGACGAGTGGGTCGATCTCTTTGGCGTCGCCTTTGGAAAACTTCTTCTGGACCGCCACGTCGATCGTGGCATGAAATTTGTTGCTGGCTCGGTCAAGCGGTAAGTACTCCACTTCGCGCGGCACCACGGTGACTCGCAATTCCTTCATGTCCTCGAGATCGAAGTTGGGAACGTAGAGTCGTTGGGCCGCCAGATTCGTTTTGCTGAAGTCGCCGGCGTTGATTTCGGCGACAACGCTCTCGGCGATTTGTATGATGGTGGCGGGAGTCGCGGTCATGAAAGGGTATCGACCAGTTTGGTGTGGATGCGGAGTTTGACCCGAAAGGGATCGCTGTATCGCCACGGCGGTTCATTGCCGATTGACATCAACTCGTAAACGAACGTCGTATCACCGTCCGTTTCAAGAATGCGGTCACCACGGCGAGGCCAGGTGCCGATGTCGCTGCTGAGCAGGTCTTTGGAATTGATCAAAAAGTCACGGACTTGAGCGCGGGTGATAATCCCTTCGCCGTCGTCCTGCTCGTATTCCGACTTTCCGATCGTGGCCGCCAACTCGACGGATAGCTCGTCGCGTTGATAAGTCACCAATCGTGATGCGTGCTTGGTCAGATTGTCCGACAGCCAGGCTTGACCACGCTGCAGCAGGTCGCTCACGATTTGGAAGACCGTGATGTGGTTGCGGGCTTCGACTTGAGCAGCGTCGCTGCCTTCTCGCCCAACTCTTCACGCCACGCGTCGTCGGCCCGCCTTTGATATTCGTCGGCAATCGCCTCGGCTTCTTCGTTGAGCTGTTGTTGCCGGAAGTTGGTCGGCCGGACGAACGGCTGGGTGAAGTTGAGATTGTTACCATCTCGGTCGCGTTTCTTTGTCGGCAGCAAGGCCACGGCAACGAGCACCAGGACGACAACAGTTGCAATTCCAAGAATCATGAGCCTTACATGCCTCGCTTGATGAGAATGAATCCGAGCAGAATGACCGCGACGACAATCAACGCGAGCGTCGCCAATTCGCCAGCACCTGCCCAAATCAGGGCTTTTCGGCCGTCGGAATCACGGTCAAACAGTGGCTCGCGATCACGGTCTCGATCGAAGGGCCGCCATGTGGGCTCGGTCGGTTCGATCGGACAATAGCCGTCTGGGCAATCTTCGGGAGAGAGTTGGAGCGTTGGCGAGATTGCTGAGTCCCAGGAATAGCCACGCGACTTGAGGGCACCAGTCTTCTGAGCTTGCCGCGTTTGCTGATAGAGTTCGTAGCCGTAACGCAGATCGTCATAGAGTTCTGCCGGAGTCGATGGCAACATCGTGTAGCCAGCCGCGTGAACATGACCGCCGCTTGAATCCTGGAAAAGAACGACAGGGAACTGGCTGGCGGGAACGATGTCGGCAAAGCGGGTCTTGTAGAGAGCGTTGCTCTGGGTGTAAACCTGGAACTCGCAGCTTTGCCGGAGTTTCGAGAGCTTGGCATCCTCATTGAACCAGTCCAGCAACTGCTGGCTCCTTGCGTCATTGCCGACGAACAAAGCGATCTGGTATCGTTTCGACGTAGTCTCGGGAACCGCGCTACCGCTTGGATTGGAGGGCGTGACAATGATCGGCGCCGGCACGGTGGGCGCAGGCACGGTCGACGGCGTGGGAGTGGATGGCTTAACGGCCGGCCTGGTGGGAACGACGCGATACGGTCGAATCGTGGGCCGAACAACCGGTGGACAAGACGGCGGGCAATAGCCAGATTGCTGTTTGAGTTCGCCTTGAGCTTCCAGGTTCACCTGAGCCGGTTCGGGCAGCTTTTCGATTTGCCGTCCAACTTGTGGAGTCGGCCGCGCTGTCGGTAGTTGCCACTCGTCTTTCGGCTGTGGCTTGGGTGTCCGATGCAGCGCAGAGAATACTGCACCGAGCAGGACCGCATGCAGCACCGCGACAACGATCAGGCCGACGCTCAGCCGGATCCGAATTTCATCCTTCATATTTCACGTTGCTCCAAGCAGAAAAAGTGTATTGCCGATCGTTGGTTGCACGACGCTCGACTTAATACGCACCGTCGAGAATTTCGTAACTTCGGTAGGGCAAGGAACTGGCCGGGTCTTCCATGACGGTCAGGGCAAATCCGCCGTAGCCCGCCCAGAGTCGTACGAATTGTTCTCGCGGGGTGAGTTCAAACCTGCCGGGATAGTTGTTGTCAAGAATCGCGGCGTACTGTTGACCGTTGCGTTCGACCCAGCCGACGAAGGTGCAACAGTGAGCCGGCTTCCACCACAGAATCGCGCCGCGACGCGTTGCATTGGCCCAGTCCAGAAACCTCGGGTCGGCTTTGACCGTGTAGCTGTAGTCGATGTCGGCAGCATCGAGTCGGTTTCGCAGCCGCGTGTCCCACTCGCCATCGCTGTAGGTCGCGCGCCAGCGTTCGCCAAGCTCGTATTCGTTGAGCCAACGCAGGTGATTGACCAGCGACGCATGGACGCAGCTGCCTTGATTCAGCCGGCCAGTCCAGTTGCGTTGGTGCAGCTGCGGCGGAAGATTGGCGACAGGTCGTTCCGCCGGTGGTGCAGGTAGAGGACGGACCCGTACTGACTGCTCCGGCAAACATCCCGTCAGGAGTAGAAGCAAAAATGCAGCGGCAATCGCATGCTGAAAACCTTTCACTCGGCTTTCCTCTTCAATGGGCTCGAGGACTATTGCGTCAGCAGAACGCGAACGTAAGAACTGCCCGGGGCCGCCGGCAAAATCGACTTACCAAGCAGCGGGTGTTCGCTGGCCGTCTTGACCACATGCCAACTGACGGTCGACCAATAAAGTCGCGTACCGACGGCGATGTCGGTCGACGGATCTTTCAAAACGTCAAAGACACCGCGGACAGCGATCGCGCCGGTACGACCTGCGGCAACGAAGAATCTGCTAACACCAACAAGTTCCTCCAATACAACGATCGAACCGGCGGGCACGTCCGCAGCAGGGACGAAGTCAACGGTCGATCCGTTGTGCAGGAAGGCTGCGGGCATCGCGTGTCAGCGTCCTATCGCTATTGGCTCAGCCGGACACGCACGCTTTCATCGCCGGCTGCAGCCGCCAACACCGCCTTGCCGAGTAGCTTGTTTCCGGTCGCTGTCGTCTGCGGCTCATTGCTTCCGTCAACGTAAACCTTTTGGCCGGCGGTGAAGGCAACCGCAGCGACAGGATCTTTGGGCACGTCAAAAACACCCTCAACGGCAATCGATCCGAGCGTGTCCGCTTTGATTGCACGCCGGGTAATGCCGACAAGATCGCCCTGCACCACGATCTCTCCTGTTGCAAGGTCGGCGACGGGTGTGTGATCGATGGCCGATCCATCGTGAACAAACTCTGCTGCAGACATAGGAACCTCAAATAAATTTAATCGCGTAATTTGCTACTTCGGGAAAGACAAGGCCGCCAGGGATTACGCTTCGCCGGTGACTTTCACCGCTGCGCGGTGGTCTTGGCTGTTGACGCCGAAGTCGATGTAGGAGCGGAAGCCCATGCCGAGCGTGTTCGGCGGCATCTCGACACGTTCGATCACCGGCGTGCGGCGGCCGTTGAGGAACACGATCTCGAACGCCGGCAGGACTCGCGGATTGGCGAACAGATACCAGGCTGTGCTAGACGCACCTTGGTAGTACGAGTCCGACAGATGCGGCGTTGAAATGATGCGGTATTTGTTGCGGTGCGGGTTGTCGACCGGAATTTTGGTCGGGGACCCTTGCGCGTCGATCATCAGCTGGGCCGAGCCCATCAACAGTTCCGCTTCGGTTTCCAGTTCGACCGGCACAACCAGGTACTCGGGACGAATGTTGATCGGCTTCTGGTCTTTCGGCTTGCCGCCCGGGCCAGCCTTCTGCTTGCGGAAGGTCGTCTTGGCAACGGTGAGGCTGTCTGGCCCGAACTTGGTGTCGACCCCTTCCAGCAAGTTCGCGTTACCCGACGAGAAGAAGCCAGAATTCTTCAGCAGCAGCGTGAAGAACAGGTCATCGATCGACTCAGCGCCGCTACGTCCCATTTGGCGTGGGATGTCCATGAAAGCGTTGAGATCATCGTTGATGATGTCGTGCCGAGTCAGTGTGAGGATCTGACCGTAGGTGTCGGCCTTGTTCGTGAACTTCTGGTCCGACAGTTTGCCATGCTTCAACTCGCCGTCGGGAGCAACCTGTTCAAAGCCGCCGGTGCCAAGCAAGCGATAGCGTGACACCTCTTTGAAGTCGGAGACGGTGCCGACACTGCAAAGATCGAAAGCGGCAATCGGAGTGTTCTGGTAAGCCGCGAGCAACGTCTTGTTCATGACGTTTTCCATGATGCTCGGCAGGCTCATGGATGAGAAACCGGCGCGGATGGTTTCGGTGCCGTCGCCGAAGACGCGCGGCACATCAATGCCTTCGCTGCGAGCACACTCAGCGACCAATTCCTTCAGTCCAATGTGGCGGAGTGGGTTGGCGGCTTCGAGTGTTCGCTCGCCATAGCTGGCGAGCAGTGTCTTTTCGTCGATACCAACCGACAAACAAGCGGCCGCTTCGAGGACTTCGCGGTTGTATCTTGGCGAGTGTTGCGATTGATCGGGAGCTTTGGGGCGTTCGCTGCGTAACACGGTGAGCTCCGTTTTCGTGACCGACCAGCCTTGCTCGATCGCGTCGGCTTCGATGGTGGGATGCTTGTCGCCGCAGAGTTTGCGAATGCCGGCGATACGACGTGATTCGGCGGCGGCCTCGGCACGCATCTGTTCGACGGCCGAAAGCGATTGAGATTGTGGTTTGGCTTTCGGCTTCGTGGTCATTTCGAGACTCGCGTTGACAGGTTCGAGGTTGACGGCGGTTTCGTCATCGCCGGTTTCCGGATCGTCCTCATCGGCTTGGCCGGCGGCAACGCGAGCTTCGGTGTTGTCGTCAGCACCGAGAGCGACAAAGGAGACTTCGCCAAGGGTGGACTTGCGAGCAATGTAGAGTGGGCCGTTGTGATCACGCCCATTGGCTTTGGCTGTTTTGCCTTCTGGAATGAAGACAACCTTGTCGGCACTGGCTCCGAGCGACGCCTGCCAAGGGAAACCGTTTTCACTGGTTGCAATCACTTCCTGAGCCGTCGCGCCGACTCCCGAGATGACACCTGCAACCTCAAGTGATCGATCGCTGATCTTGATGTCGTCGGTGTGACCGACGATTGCTCCTCGGTCATGGTCTTTCAGAATCGGGCGTGACTTTCGAGTCACACGGAGACCAGCCAAGTCAACGACAACTGGATAAGGCCAACCGCCCAATCTCATCGCGCCGCCTGTGTAAGCCACCATCGAAAACTTGCGAAGCGCCGGCTTGTCGTCGCCTTCGATCGGCGGATCAGCCGCTGCGAGCGTGATCGTCGCGGCATCATCGCAGACGATACGCAGCGAACTGGGGACGGATTCGGCTTCCGCTTCAAGCGGTTTGGGGTTCAGCGTCTTCGGCATGGTCTTCCGTGACTTCGGGTTCGGATGAAGAATCAGTTTCGGACTCGATCGTCAGACCGAGGTCACGCATCTGGGCGATTTCCTTCGCACGTTGTTTGAGTTCCGTCTCCCAGTCACGCCCCTGCCGCGCAAATTCGATAGCCAGAGTTGTCGTATGACTGGCGAGACGGATCTTTTGGGCATTGGCTTCTTTGGCGGGATCGACATGTTCGTGTCCGTCCCAGAACCATTGGTGCTCGAACGTGGAGTCGAGCGTGCGAAGCGAATTGGGCAGATAGCCCTCGATGAGAATGGCTTCGCGAAGCCAAGCGTGCAGGATGCGGTCGAGCACCACGCGAGCGAGTTGCGACTGCTCGACACGAATCGATTTGAAATAGGTTTGATGGTCGAGTCGCCCGCTGGCGTAGTTGTAGCCCGACGAATTCCCAGCAGCGACATTGAACGGCATGTTCAAGCAACGCGCGATCTCGTTGAGGATTTCTTTCTTGAACTCCGCGTATGTGGTCGATGGCTGCTCACTCTTCATTTGAGCCATCTTCCATCCGCCGGGCATCGTCAGCAGCATCCGTTTTTCAAGCTCGATCGGCTCAAAGGGTTCGGCCGCATCTGCTTCGCCATTCGCGGGTGCATCCGTGTAGAGAATGCCAGCGAATTCAGCTGCCGTTTCCGCTGCGGCGAGCACCGCAAGGGTGAATCGTCTCAGTTGTGCGAAAAGTGGTAATGCCGGCGTGATG
This sequence comes from Stieleria maiorica, assembly GCF_008035925.1. Lineage (NCBI taxonomy): Bacteria > Pseudomonadati > Planctomycetota > Planctomycetia > Pirellulales > Pirellulaceae > Stieleria > Stieleria maiorica. The sequence continues at coordinate 9,111,315 of NZ_CP036264.1, read as the reverse complement.
TCTGGGATGCCGCGAATCTGTCCGGGGCGATCGCAGCGATAATAGTGGACGACGTCGGCGGCCGGCACCGTGTCGTATTCATCATCAAGGATAAAGAAGCCATCGCCTGGATGGTTCTTCAAGACGTCGTATGTGATCGGATTGCCGTCGGCGTCGAATTGGATGCCATCGAGGTAGCGACGTGTGTCGGGTGCGAGCGTCGGCGAAGCAACTTGATCGGCTTCGATCAGACGCAGATCCAGATTCACCGGAGTCTCCAGTCGCCCATTGCTCGTAAGCAACCCGAACGATTCACCATCTGCGACCCGAGCCAATCGCATGGTTCGCAGCTTTTCCGAAAGACCGACCGCTTCGCACCAAGCGAAGAACTCTGCCTCGACAAACCGATTCGCCGCATCATCTGCGGTGAGCATCTGCAGTCGCGGTCCGGTACCAACGACATCGTTGGCGAGTGTCAGTGTGATACCACGTGCGTAGCTGTTGTTGGCGACTTCGTAGCGCGATCGATTGCGAAGTGTTCGTCGGACATCGGGACTGTTCGCTGCGGAGGCTGACAGTCCGTCAGCTCGCGACCAATGTTTGAGATTGTCGAGTGTCGTGTTTGCTGCGTCGTATTTGGCACGCAGGCGAGAAAAGAAGGGCTGCCGGGGCGAGCGTCCAGAGGCGACGGAGCGATGGAGTCCTCCGCCGCGCAATTGCTCGATGATCCCTGACAAACGTTTCAGCATCCGTGCTGTTTCCTGTTGCCGTCCCCGGCAGCCCTTGTGGATGGGAGATCGAAAGAACGATCAGCCAGCCGCCGGCGGCACGATCTTGTTAAAGCGAAGCCCACGATGCGGCTTGGCAACGGCATTTTTGCCGGCGAGATGTTTGTCCGCCGCAATCTGATCGGTCAGCTTGTGCTGTTCCACCGACCCAGCATCACCCGAAGCCTTCGCCGGCCCCGAGGCGTTCTCACGAATCTCATCTTGAAGGTCATCCGCCACAGAAGTCTCACTAGGAAAGACATGTTTCTTCTGCGAATACACCTACCCGGTTGAATCCCTTGCCGACGATGTTGTCCTAAGATTTTCGGGACCTAACAGCATTCCCACACGCATTGGGAACTATAAAAACCGCACAGCGACGGATCATCCGAATGCGTACGAGAGCGTTAAACGCCTTGCCGCCTCCACTACTCGCGTCCAAAATCATGGTCTCAACACAAATTCAACTTGTTCCGAGACATGTCAGATGAAAGTCATCGTAGATCTGTGCGTCGTTCCAATGGGCGTGGGCGTTTCTGTCAGCAAATACGTCGCTGAATGCCAGAATGTGCTTCAGGAAGCAGGACTGGAGCACCAACTTCATGCGTACGGAACCAACATCGAAGGCGATTGGGACGAAGTGTTCGCCGCAATCAAGCTTTGCCACGAACTTGTTCACGCGATGGGCGCACCGCGAATCACGACTAGCATCAAAGTTGGTACGCGCACGGATCGGGAACAATCGATGCAGGAAAAGATCGACAGTGTCGCATTAATGTGAAAGCCACACTCTGGAAACGGCGTTTTCAGATTTTCGAGAATAGGGTACGACGCGTGTCCCCCGGAGTCGGCCGCCGGAGCTCAGTAGGGCCAATAAACTTTAACCCTTCGGTCTCGTTAATCTCAGAAGTTGTTTCGGTCTTGAAGAAGGCACCAGCTGCAGGTCTTCGCTTGGCAGCATGACGAGATCCACCGCGATACAATGTTTTCTCTAAACCTAAAACCATCGATCTTCCGTATGATCACGCATGACGCCGGAATCGCACGCACGGCACACAAAGGTGTCAGTCGGGACTTCGCGCTGCAGGTCTCTTTGGCGCACCTGAAGAACCAGCGTTTTCAGAAGATCGACTACATTACCTTCAGCATTGCCCACATAGGCGCAGGCCGCATTGCAGGTTTCGACTTTCCCTTATCGCCAGTGGATGAGCAGTTCGAAATCGTACGCGTCGTTGAAGAGCGGCTCACAGCGATCAAACAATGTGAAAAAATACTTGAAAGTGAACCTTCGCCGATCAAACCAACTGTGGCAGACGATCCTTAAGTCAGCTTTCTGTGACCATTTGCCTGAAACAGGATGCATGTCAAACGCCGCAACGCAAGTTGTTTGCAAATTGAGAGATTAAGAAATGAGATTATTACCGTCCGACCCTGATATTCAGACCATTG
>NZ_CP036264.1:8636342-8809020 GCF_008035925.1 Stieleria maiorica | reverse complement strand
GAGTGAAGGCCCGACGCTCAATTGCTCCCGACTCCCGACTCCCGACTCCCGACTCCCGACTCCCGACTCCCGACTCCCGACTCCCAACTCCCAACTCCCAACTCCCAACTCCCAACTCCCAACTCCCGACTCTACCGCCGCTCTGCCGGGGTGCGTGAGGCGTTGAATCCGAAGTCGGGTGGTTGCCATTGTGGCGCGGTCCAGTTTGACGGCGGCGACGCGGGGGTGTATTGCCAGCCGGGTTGTGTCAGGTCGTACTTGGCTCGCTCGCGCAGGCGCGCCGCAATCTTGTTGTCGCTCCAGGCCGTGTAGCACAACCCGAACAGGATCGCGTAGACGAACACGTTGGCGATCGCGTCATTGCCGAAGAACTTCAGCGCGGTCCCGAACGATTTCTTGGTACGCAATCGCGCCACACCAACTTCTACCGCCCAGACTTCATCCAGGATCAAGTGGACCAGAAAGCCGACGACGACGGCCACCGCTTTGTAAGCACGTTCGGCGTCGCTCGTGGTCGGCATGGCCAGGTAGGCGATCAACCCGGACACCGCCGCGGCCGGCAGGCTGTGCCACATGCCGCGGTGCACCGTAAACCGTTTGAAGAACTCAAATAAACCGAATCGAATCACCACGTAGATCAACATCGCCGCCAGCGCCATCGATTCGTGGGACAGGTCATAGTCGCGGAAACGATTCAGCATCATCATCGGCGCCACCGCCGCGGTGAACATGCTGATCTCGCGCAGCGGAATCCCGCCATCGCTGTCCAGGTCCGGCAGCATGCCGCTGACCGAGCAGAGTCCGCCGGCCAGGATCCCGTTCTCCAGCGTCATCCCTTGCGAGGTCACGCCCCAGTATCCATAGGCGATTCCGACGAGCGTGCTGGCGCTGATGTGCGTTTTAAAATCTGCCACGCTAGCAAATGTGGGAGTGGAGACATGGGGCAGGGGAGGGCGGCCGAAAAATGGGAAGCTTGCTACATAACGCTTTTGATGGTCCGCTGCCAAGACAGGATTGCGATTGGTCTTCGCTTGGCCGGTGGTAATTTCGTATAAGACGCTTCGACCGCACCGCCCTCCCCTCGCTGCGCTCGACCCCATACGCATCAAGTTAAGAGATGGAACCAGAATGGCACGGGTTTAGGTGAGCCGACGGCGCTAGCCGCGGGCCTTGATACGCCTTGAACACGGCGGTAGGGCCCGAGGCTAGCGCCTGCGGCTCAGCGTATCGGCTTAAGCCGGTGCCATTCAGATGGGGCCATTAATCAAGTAGGTCACCCTCTCTTCCAGGGAGGGTTTCTTCCAAACTTTAGGACAACCCGCTGTGGAGATCTATGACATTTTGATGTTGGTCGTGCTGTCCGCCGCCGCCATCTTTGGTGCGGTCAAGGGCTTTGCCTGGCAGTTGGCGTCGATCGCTTCGATCGTGTTCAGCTACTTCGTGGCATACCGGTTTCGCGAGCCGCTCAGTCATTCGATCGTCGCCGAACCGCCTTGGAATCGCTTTCTGGCGATGTTGATCCTGTTCGTCGGGACCTCGCTGGTCGTTTGGGTGGCATTCAACATGGTTCGCCAGACGATCGACCGGCTGCGATTGAAAGAGTTTGATCGACAGATCAGCGCGTTGTTCGGGCTGCTCAAGGGCGGCTTGTACTGCACGTTGATCACGCTGTTTTCCGTCACGCTGATGGGAGATACGGTTCGGGGGAAAATCGTCGCCAGCAAAAGCGGTCGATTCATCGCTCGGAATCTGGATCGCAGCGAGTCGGTGATCCCGCCGGAGATCCATCAGTTTTTGCGTCCGTATTTGGAACGTTTTGATGCCGAGATGAACGGAGCAGGATCCCAGGTTCCGGGCGTCGAAGCCGTGCCCGCTGAGATGGCGGAGGTGACAGGCTGGGGGGCGGCCCCACGGAGATGACGTGCCGGCCCAGCTCGTTCCCGGGCTCCGCCTGGGAACGCGATGCCTGTGTGGCTCCCGCCACACGGCCGATGCAAGTCGGAGGCGGAACCTCTGAGGCAGTGCGTCCCAAGGCGGAGCCTTGGAACGAGTGCTTGCTCCGCCACGCGGCCGCGTAAATCGCTCAAACACGGGGTTTTTGGCAATCCTAATACAACATAAGAGTGATTATCGGACGTTGCGGAAGGGGCTTTTTGTGCCCTGATTTGCCGGTCCGTCTGTGATCGCATTCGTGTTAGGATCGCATCGTTCTGTGTCGATCACCCTGCGGCGAAGCTTGGTGTCGTGGCGCTCGGTTAGCGCATGGAAGGCCTCGTCCCGGCGGTCGATCTTATGGCGAAGGCGGCTGCGTCAGCTCGCCGGTTGGCTGTCGACAACGGATCAATTCGGATGTCGACAACCAAGCAAACCTGAAACGCTCGGTTGTCGACAACGGGTGTCGTTAAACGAAAACAACCCCGGAGGGCGCTCGGGTTTGCCCACCGGGGTCGCGACTAATGTTGGCGGCCAAAATCTTGAGTCAACCGCCCTGCTCTTTGCGTCTATTTGCGTCGTCGACGCGATCGTAACAAGCCGGCCGAGCAAACCAACGACAGCGCCAAGACGCTGGACGGTTCTGGCACCGCGCTCACTTGGGTGCTGAGCGTCAATGCGCGTCCGAAGAACCCGCCGCCGGAGTTGGTCGCGGCCGATTCGAGTCCGAACCCGACGGTTTGGAAGGTCGTGAAATCGCCATCGACGGCTGTACCGTCTGAAACGACGAATCGTGTTTCTCCGGCCGTCGGTGCTTGCAGCGTGACGGTGCCCAGCGAGGCTTCGTAGACGCCGTTGCCGCGATCGATCGAGGCGCGGCCGGGTTGTCCGAATGCGGGGCCGAAAGATGCGAACGTCAGTGTCGTCGGTGTCGATCCGGCATCGAATCCGCCGTCACCGTTCAAGGTGAGCGATTCGAATAGCCCGTCGCCGCCGATGCTTTGCAGTGACAGGTTATAAGCGTTCAAGTTGGCCGCACTCAGCAGCGACGTGTTCGTGCCCGTGACGGTTTCGCGGATCACGATTTCGGCGGTCAGCTTTTCACCGGCGTTGGTCGCAAGCGTGCTGTCAATGCCGTCACCGCGGTTGGTGCGTAACAACAGGTCGTAGCTGATCTCAGCGTTGGCATAGTGAAGCGTCGACAAGACGGCAAAAGCAAAAATAAAGATTCGCAAACTCATTTCGTAGTCTCGAAGTGATAGTCGTGGGAAGATTTGTTGAGGGGTTGGTCAAGTTGGAGATTGAATTCGCGTCCGAAGTGGACGCGAAGGAAAATGAATATGGGGTTCAGGGAGGCTTACTGACGCGGCGATCCGAAGATGGTCGGGATCAAATCGTTCAGGTCGATCCCGTTGATCGCTCCATCGCCGTTGGTATCCAAGTCGAAGCGATACTCAAGCGGGTTGAATAGCGACGGGATGATCGAGTTCAGATCGATCCCGTTGCGGAACCCATCGCCGTTGGCATCACCGAGCAGACGGAAGAAGTCGTCGTTCGGCGTTCCGGCGGCGTCTTGTCCGCCGAAGGCATAGTCAACAGCCATCGCGGCGGCGTTGGTTGCCGATTGCACTTGAGTGCCCGTGATGTCCAGTCGATAGTTGCCATCGGCCAGTGAGTTACCTTGAAGCCCGGTTCCGCTTCGAACCACCACGCTCGCACCGGCGGCAAAGGACAACACAACGGTCGTCTTGCCACCTGCGTCGGATGCAGCGATGTTCAGCCCGGTGACCTGGGTTGAGGTGTCGATGTTGGTCAGCGTGAACGCCGATTGCAGATTTGCGTGATCGACCTCGCCATCGAACGTCACCGTCACCGAAGTGATCTGGGACCGCGATGCGGATCCATCGTTGATCACGACCGATTCGACTTGCGGGTTGGTCGGCGTCGAATCGATCGTGTAGACCCGAATCGTGTTGCTTTCCTCATTGCTGACGACCAATAGCGGCGATCCGTTGGGGCTGTCACTGGAAGAGATGAACGTCAGGCCTTCGGGGCTGACATCGGCCGAGTCGTTCAGCACTTGCGAGAGCGAAACGTTGGTCGGGTCGGTGACGTCAAACACCATGATGGCGTTGGCTCGTTCGAGTCCGACGAACGCATAGGTTCGCCCATCGATCTGACCGATCGTGACGCCTTCGGGTTCGGTTCCCTTGTTGTCACTTCGGCCGTCGGGATACAGCCCCAGCAGATCGGTCGCTCTGGCGAGTACATCACCGCTGTCAAACACCATGTCGCCGTCTTCGTTCCAGATCGAGAACGATCGGGCACCATAGGAATACAACGCGTCGAAATCTCCGTCTCCATCCGCGTCGCCGACGATGCCGCTGAGTTCCAATTCGCCCATCGACGCCGGGTCCTGCAGGGCCGCGGCGTTGGGGAACAGCGTCGGGTCCAGCGTGACGCTTTGGATGTCCGTTTCTTCGGCGTCGCGTGCATCGCCTTCGTTGGCGGTGACGTAGTAGGTCACGCCGTCGACTTCGTAGCTGGCAATCGCATCGGGTTGGAACAAGCCTCGCACCGGGAAGCTTCCCAGCGTCAACTCATCGGGCGAATTGTTCGTCGGGTCGATCTGTGCGTTGGCCGCGTTGTGGTCTTTGTAACCCAGCGGGACGATCGCGGTCACGGTTGCGGTCGCGATGTCGACTTCGGCCAACGCGTTGTTCTCCTGCAGCGTGACGAAGGCGGTGGTTCCGTCGGGCGAAACGGCGATGTATTCCGGTTCGACATCTTCGGAGACGCTCTTGCCGGGCGTCAGTTTGACGCCGGCGTCTCGCAATGCTTGCTCGCTACCATCGAAGGCATCAAAACCGGCGGTCAAGACGGTCGCGGTGGCGACACCGGTGGATAGGTCGATGATGCTGACCGAACCGGCCGGATCGGTCGTGCCATCGGAGGCGGGTTCACCTTCGTTGGCCACCAACAGGCGTGTGCCGTCCGGAGTGAATGTCAGTTGGTCCGGCAAGGCACCGACGGTGACGCTGCCCAGGAACGCGGCGTCGGCCGCGTTGTAGAAGAACACGCTGCCGGCGACTTGATTGTCAGCCCCGGGGACTGCTGCGGCCACGATGCCCGCCGGACCGACCGCGACGCTGGTAATCGCGTTGTCGTCGGCACCATCGGTGGTCGGCTGGATCGTGGACAACAGCACCGGGTTGGCCGGATCGGCCAGATCGATGACTTGCAGCCCGGCATCGGAGGTGACGAACAAGCGATCGCTGGTCGGATCGAAGGCCGAGATTTCCGCACCGGAAAGGCCGCTGGTGATGCCGCCGATCGAAGTGAACGATGTCGAACCGTCCGGTGTCGCCGAAAGCGACGGGAATCCGACGCCGTTACCCTGGATGGCGAACCGAAAGACGCCTTCGTCGACATCGTCGTTGGTGATCACCACCGTGGCGTCGTGCAGTCCCAACTTAGACGGGTCAAAGACCACATCAAAGGAGAACGATCCGCCGGGGATCACCGTCGCGACCGGTTGGTTGGCAAACGTAAACGCAGACGCTTCTGGGCCGACGATTGTGGCATCGGAAATGTTCAGCGCCGCATCGCCGGTGTTCTCGATCGTAAACGTCTTGGTGACCAATCCGTTACTCACGTCGGCGCTAGCAAAGTCGGTGCCCGCCAGAGGCGAGACGTGTGTTGTTCCGGCAACAATCGCTTGGCTGTTGTCGCCGGTGATGTTGATTTCCGGATTGATTGCCGTCGTGTAAACGACTTCCAATCGCGGCCGCTCGATTTCGTTGGCCGCTTCGGAACTTTGGATGCCCCATCCGTCGGTGCCGCTTTCCCAGGGTTCGAACAACCAGCCGAAGTTTTCGAGGTTGCCGTTGACCCAAGCTTGCACATCGGTGGTCACGTCCCAGTCGTTGAATCCGCCCTGGACGTTCGGGTTGCGGCTGGCATTGCCGGCCGAAGCGGTGAACTCGGTCGCTGCTTCGACGCCGTCGACGCTGACACCGTCGACCAGGCTGTTGAACGTGTCGGTCTCGTTCCACGTGGTCAGCATCGGAAAGAACCGGGCGCCGTCGCCTTGGGCATTGCTGGTCGACGACGCGGTGCGAAGCCGCGCGGTGATGATCCGTGAACCGGCGGGGATTTGTCCGGCAAGGTCACCGATGATGTCGTCGAATCGGATCAATGCACTGGTGGTCGGCGAATCGATGAACAGCGTTTCGGCGGCGGACAAATCCTGATCCGCGTTTGCGCTATCGATCTGTGTGTCCACGGTCGATGAGTAGCCATCAACACCTTGGCGGAAGTTGACAACATTCGCACCGGCGGGCACCCATTCGATTTCCAGTTTCGGTCGGGCCGTCGGCGTTTCGTCTTCGGCACTGCTGAAGAACCATCCATCGGTTCGGTCCTGCCAACCCTGGACCAACCAGCCGTTGTTGGTTTCGCCGTCTGCCCACGCTTGGATGTCGGGCAGCACGCTGAAGCTCAGCACGCCCGTGCCGGTGCTGCCGGCTCCACTGGCCGTTCCGATCGCAGATTCGAACGCCGCGGACGCTTCACTGCTGCCCGATTGAATTCCGTTTCCGAACGCATTCCAGGTCGCAGTGGCATCATCCCAGTCGATCAGCATGCGATGCAAGGTCCCACCATCGCCCGGCGAGTTGGACGTGTTGGGGTTGGTTTCCACAACCAGATTTGCCGAGGTGATGATCGATCCCAGCGGAATCTGCCCCGGTCCGTCACCGAACAGGTCGGCGTAACGCAGCAAGACTTGTGACGCGTTGCCACCGCTATCGAAGTCGACCAACAGATCCGATTGCGGAGCGATGACCGAATCGGGATCGCTTTCACGGATCTGGGCATCGGACGTTCCCTGGTAGGTTCCGTAGCCGTTGTTGACGCCTTGCTGCAGTTCGCGGCGGTAGACCAATCCCAGTTGCAACTGTTTGGTGACCGGCTCACTCGCCATGCCGTTGCCGTCGACGAAGGAGAACGTCGCGACTCGGCTGCCGCCGGTCACGACGGGGTCGGAGTTGAAGAACGTGACCGACTGAAGAATGCGTTGGACGGCGATCTCCGTCGCCGCGGCATTGAACGTCAGTGTCAGCGGACTGGTCCCGGATCCGGCGGTGTAGGTCGCGACGACGACACCGTCAAAGGTGACGTCGGTTCCTGAAATGCCGACCTCCCCTGCCCCGCCGCCTTCATCGCGGATCGATAACACGTCCGATGTGATCGGGCCGCTGGTCAGTTCGACCGTCGCGACGGCACCGTCAAAGAACGGGACGCCGACCGGAGTGATGTTGAACTGGCCGGCGATACTGACCGCTTCATCGCCGATGCCGTAGTAGGTTGCTCCCGATGCGGTTTGCAGCACGGGGGCGGCACCGAATCCGTCGATGTTGACGGTGACGGTCGCCGACGAGGTGCCGCCGAAACCATCGGTCATCGTGTAGGTGAACGTGTCGGTCGCCGTCTCGCCGTCATAGAGCGAATCGAGCACGGTTCCCGGAATGTACCTGATCGTTCCGTCGGCGTTGGCCGTCAGTGTCGCGCCCAAGCTGGACGTGGCATCGACGCTGTCGATCGACAGCAATCCGGGAACAGGACGTGCCGCCGGTTGGCCGATCGAATCAAACGGAACAAACGCAAACGTGAAGGGCTGGTCCTGGCGTCCCATGCCCGGCATGTCATGCGATCGAATCAAGAACCCCCCTGCCCCGTCGTCTTGGTAGCTGAGGAAGTTGTCTTCGATTTCGCCGTTGTCTTGATTGGTCAGCACCAACATTCCCGTCTCGGGCGACTGGCCGGGGATCGTGACTTTCCACTCGTGGCCCCCTTCGGTGACTTCCAGTCGTTCGACACTGAACTCGCCGATGGCCAAGCTGACCGAGTTCGGTCCGGCGTTGAACGGGTCGATCGTTCCGGCAACCAGATTCTGGGCGTTTCGCGGGACGAAGACGAACGAGAATCCGCCGTCTTCACCGGCACCGAAATCTTGTTGATTGTCGCGGACGGCGACTTGGAAGGTGCCCGATCCGGGAACGGCTCGGGCCTGGGCAACGTTGTCGCCGTTTTCGTTGCCGATCACGAACAGGAATCCGTCGGCGGCGGCATCGGTCACACCGGGAATGGAAACTTCGTAGCGGCCGACGTCGGTGCGAACGACTTCGGCATCGGTCAATCCATTTCCGTTGGTCAACGTTCCTCCGGCACTGACGTGTCCTCCGACCCAGTTGTCGGCAAAGGAGAAGTATGCGACCGAGACGTCGGCGTCGGCGGTCGCGTCGGTGCCGAACTGTTGCAAGGCGAGCGAGGTTCCGCTGCCGTTGTCGAACGCCTGGACCAAGCGGTAATTGGTGTTGGGGGCATCAAAGTTCTCGCGAATCGTCGCCATCACGACGCCGTCGGCTTGGCTGATCGCGGCCCCGTTGTGCAGGACTTCAACCGTCCCGGTCGATCCGGATCCGAGCGTGATGCTGTTGGTGCCGGTCCCGGTTTGAGAAACCGACCAAACGCTGGACGCATCGACCGACAGGTTCGCCGAGGGGATTCCTTGCGGCGTTCCGATCAGGGTTTCAAGGTCGGGGTCGGTGTCGTTTCCGAGCACGGTGATCCGCGCGTCTTGGGCACTCAGCTCGTTCAGGTTGACCACGTCATCGTTGGCGGTCGGGGCTTGGTTTTCGCCCTGCACCGTCACCGTCACCGTGGCCGTCGAAGTCGCCCCGCGGCCGTCGCGGATGGTGTAGGTAAAGGTGTCGGTCAGCACTTCTCCGTTGCCCAGGTCGGCGATCGGCGATCCTGCGCCCGACGGGTCATAGGTGAACGTTCCGTCGGACTCCAGCGAGACCGATGCCCCCAGGGCACTGACGCTGTCAAAGGCGTCGATGCTGAAATCCAGTCCGTCGATCTTCTCCAGCGGGCTGTCAAAGGGCAGGAAGATGAACTGGAATTCGGGGAAGTTCCCGGTCGGAGTGAAGGTCTCCGATTGCAGGATATCGATCCGAAACGCGTTGCCTTGGGGCGTCGCCATCACGGCGTGGTTGGCGGGGATCAGCGTTGACGATCCGTTGACGTCGGCAAAATCATAGGACGTCCCGACGGCGATCAATGCCCCGTCGGCCGGTGTATAGCCATCGATCGTGACCAGCGGAGCGAGGTCAGTGTCCGAGCTGAGCGAGACGTTTCCATAGCGTTGTCGCAAGGTGTACTGGCCTTCTTCCGAGGCCGCGCGTCCGCCGATCAATCCGGTCGTCGCTCCGGGGATGTAAACGAAGCTGATCGCGTCACTTTCGAATCCGGTCGCGTCCGAATCGCTGTCCATCTGTCGGATCGTCCACTTGTTGTTGAAACCCTGTGGATAAACCGACACGATGTTGTCATCGTTGCTGCCGCTGACCGCGAACAGCAATCCGTCGTCGGTGAAGCTGGCTTCGGGAATCGTGATCTCAATCAGTCCCGGCTGCAGCAGCGTCACATCGGCTTGCGAGATGCCGACTCCGCCGAGCACGGTGCCATCGGCGGCGATGTGCCCGGAGGTCCATTGATCGCCGAAGGGAAAGAATGCGGCGCTGAAGGCGGTGTTCCGTTCGCCGCCACCGATACCCCGGTCGGTTGCGAACCCATAGCTGCCGAATGCAGCGTAGGTGTTGACGGTCGGGAACGGACTGGTGTTGTCACGCCCGGTGCCCAGGAAGACGCCATCGGCCATCGACAAATCTTGTCCGCCGCGGCCGACGGCGACGTCACCCAAGTTGCCGGGGCTTTGAATCGTCAAGCCGTTGGGGGCGGCGGTGGTGTTGACGATCGTGAACACCGACCCTTCATTGGTGGTCGCCGCCGGATCGCCATAGATCTCTGCGGCGGAAACCGAGAACTCGGTCGTGTCGGGATGATAGTCGTTTTCCAACACGTCGATGCTGGCCGGGGTCAGCTTGTCGGTCACCGTGCCGTCATCGTCGACCGCTTGCACGCCGTCGTCTTGCGGGGTGACCGAAACGGCCAGCGTGGTCGAAACGGTTTCGCCGCTGGGGTCGGTCGCCGACAACGTGATGCTGGCGTAGCCGAACTGGTCGGGCGCCGGCGCGATCGACACATTGGTTCCGGTGATTTCGGCGGTCACCAGTCCACTGACTCCGGTGTCGACTCCGTACGTCAACACGTCATTTGTATCGACGTCATTGAAGATCGCGGTCAGATCCAACACGGTTGCCGCGTCGTCTTCATTGAAAACCAAGTCTGCCGGTGTGGAAATCAACTCGGGGGCATCGTTCACGCCGACCCAGTTGACCGTGACCGTGGCTTCGTCGCTCTCGATGGCTCCATCGCTCGCGCGATAGACGAAGGTGTCGGTGTCGGTTTCGCCGGCACCGAGTGCGCTGATCGCGCCCGAGGTGGCGTAGTTGACCGTCCCGTCCGCGTTCAGCGTCAGTGGCAGTCCCTTGGCTGACAGGCCATTGTTGTTTTCGCCGAGAGAGGAAACCGTCAGATCGGTGGTCGGGCTGAGGGTGTTTTCAAACGGCACAAAGAAGAACACGAAATCCGAGTTGAGCGGCGTTTCGGTGTTTCCGTTCCAGGCGAATTGGCGAATGATGATGTCGCCTGTTCCGTCACCCGCATCGTCATAGCTGAAGTAGGTGTTTCGCGGCTGGCTGACCGAAAGGTCATGATTTTCAATGATCAGGGCACCCGAGGTGATGTCGTGTCCGGGGATGCTGACCCGGTAGAATCCGTCGGATTGCCGCGAGACGCTGAATTCGCCAAAGGACTGCAGCATCGGGCTGGCACCGTCGAAACCTCCGTCGACGACACCCCCGATCAGACCTTGAGCATTGCGGGGAATGTAAAGCACACTGATCGGATCGGTGTCGGTGGACGCGATCTCCTGGCTATTGTCGCGAACCTGGATTGCCCACTGGTTTCCGCCGATCGGCCGAGCCCGTGAGTAGTTGTCGGAGTTGTCACCGGCGATCGAGAACAGGAATCCGTCCTCATATGAATTGGTCACACCGGCAACTTCGACGACAAAGTTTCTGCCGTCTCCGGTCGCACTGATTTCTGTGCTGCCGAAGACCCTTGCCCCGCCTTCGTCGAACGTTGCCCCGACCCATCCTGCGTCGTAGGGAAAGAAGGTATTCGAGATCGGAACGGAGCTTTCCCCATTGTTCTCCGGGGCGGCGGCCATCGCGATCCAGGTGTTGGCGGAGTCGATCACGTACTGGAGCACGCCCAGGTTGGTTTGCGTGCTGTCAACCGGTTGGTTGTCACGAAGCACGGGCAAACTGATTCCTTCCTCCGCCGTCAGTGGTGCCAGGTCGGTATCGTTGGATGGGTCGGCATCATTGTCGCGATGCAGGTCCAGGTCCCCGCGATTGCCGGTGATCGAAGTCACTGCGCCCGGAATCAAGGAGCGTTGGGGAACCCCCGGCTGTCCGGGACGTTCGGGGATAAACCAATCGGTGGTGTTGACGCCGGGGTCATACGTTGCGCGGTCGAAGTCGACCTGAAACGCCGAAACGGATTGCACTTCGCTTCCGGAAGTGTCGTTGGTCAGAACGTTGATCGAACTGTCCGCTGCCAGCGTCAGAGAATCACTGACGACGTTTGCGGCGAGCAACTGACGCGCTTCAAGTGATTCCAGTTTGAGGTTCTTCTTGGTCGCGCGACGTTTTAATCGTGAACCTGAATCGTTGGGACGACGCTTATTCTTCATTCTTGATTTCACGGTTGATGTTGCGGTGGTGAGTGTTGGTGTGCGGGGCGACGCGACCACACGTTAGAAGTGATGCGTCTGGATCTTCGGCTCGTGCCGAGCGTGCGGAGAATAGCGATCACGAAAAGTTGATCAATGCGAACAGGTCGCTATTAACACAGTTCACATCGTTCATGGATGGAACGTTCACAGGAGCTTCATTTATCGATGAAGATGATCGTCGCGCGCTCTATCGCTTAGGGGGCGATCAGCCGGATCGGCGACAATCGTATTGATGATCTTCAGAGTGCCGTGTGCATGCCGTTAAAAAGAAGGGTGAAGCAAAGCAGTTGGCGTGTCGCGGTCCGGTCATGTGGGTGGAAATGTTAGCTATCGGAGAAGGCTTCCGAGTGGTTTGAATGAATAAGCGAAAAGACCTCTCATCTCGACTTTTGTATTGAGGTCAGGTCGCTACCGTACGAAAGCCGAGCACGAACGCTCGGCGGATGAACCCTCTTCTTATTGAATGCTTTGATCGTACGTCGCATCGAAGTTTCATCATGTTCATCACGACGATCGGTAATGACATTTCACCTGGCGCGTGACATCGCTGCCTGAAGGCAGTGATGTTGTTCAACGCCGCATGCCCGCCTTGGGTGCCGACGTTGAATCGTTCCAGTGTCGATTTTCACGATGCCAGTGATGGCACGCATGTCGGTATAGACCTTTAAACAATATTGAATCACCACAGTTATCACTTAAAGGAGACAACAATGTGGTCAGGTAACGAGATTCGAGCGAACAGGAAAGCGCAATTGCGTCGTTCGGGTCGGATGGTATCCCGCGGTTTCACGCTGGTTGAATTGCTGGTCGTGATCGCGATCATCGGGATCTTGGTCGGTTTGCTATTGCCCGCCGTCCAGGCCGCACGTGAAGCGGCGCGTCGAATGCAGTGCAGCAACAACATGAAGCAGATTGCACTCGCGACACTCAACTATGAAAGCACGTACAAGCAACTGCCCGCCGGTCCCTGGGACGGTGATCCCCACACCCGGAACCCCTCCGGTCGCACGTCCGACGCCTGTTGCCGAGCGGCAAACCGCGCCGGTTGGTCGGCGCACTGGAGGATCTTGCCCTTCCTGGAGCAAGGAGCGGTTTATGAGATGGCGACCGACGATCCGCCGCACTGGCCGTATCGCCCGAACAACTCGCGGGAAGATGACGTCGCCCAGATGCTGATCCCGGTCTATTACTGCCCGACCCGACGGTCGCCGACGGGATACGGAAGTGCAAAATTTGGCCGTGTCGACTACGCGGGAAACGGCGGCTTCTATCACGGCAGACCCGATACCGCGATCAACTTCATTCCGGAAGCTCCGCTGGGGGCGCCCGCGGTTTCCACGCGAAGTCGCAGCAACGGAGGTTTGATCAAGAAACGGGGTGGAGCAATCATTTGGGCCAAAGAAGGCGACAAGCGGCGTCTGGCCGACATCCGCGACGGTCTCACGCACAGCATCGTGTTCGCCGAAAAGTCGTTGCCCTACACCGAGCAGGGAACCGATGGTGGCGACAATGAACGTTGGAATAACGCGGGTTGGGATACCGACACGATCCGTTGGCACTTCCCACCCAAGAGCGACAACGACGCGTATGCTCCCGATCGTGACAACGGCGGATCGACCAACTGGAATCACTACTTCGGCGCCGCGCATGTGGGTTTGCATGCCGCGCTGTGTGACGGGTCCGTGCAGTTTTACAACTTCAACATCGATGCCACGGTTTGGAAAAACTTGTGCGTCGTCGACGATGGAGAGTCCCATGAAGAGAACCAAGTCCACTAATTCGAGGATAGAGAAGATGAAATTGAAGACAGCTCCCACTCCCTTTGCATTGATGTTGCTCGTCGCCTGTCTGTGTCTGCCGGTCTTCGGATGCGGTGCGCCGGCGGCTCCGGAGATCGATTCGGACGTCGCCGCAGAGATCCAGGCGGAAGATCAAGCCGTCTTAGACGCCGAAAGCGAACTCTAGCCTGGGATGATCTCGGTACGGCCGAGTGGTGAATGGAATGTTGAAGCGTATTGACAGTGAAGACCCGACGGCACCGTCGTCGTCGGGTGGATGGGAGAAGACGCGGGGATGCTCGGCGGTCGTAGGTCTGTTGATCGCTCTGTGCGTGATCGGATGCTCCTCGGAGGGCGACCAAAGTGCCACTGCGAATCGTCGCGGTGACGCGGGCGTCGCGGTGAACGCCTACAGCGGACCGGCGGTCAGTGACTTCGCGATCTGGCGCCCCTTTGTGGAGCTTGGTGAATTCGAGATCGCTCCCGATCGCATCCGATCAACCGCGTTCGCCGTTCGCTTGGACGGTGAGGATCGTCCCGTGGTGATGATCCCGTTGCATCCGGCGCTTCAACTGTTGGAACCGGTCGTCGATCGCGAAGCGGCGCAATCGGCAAGAAGCGGGATCAGGAAAACGATGATTGCCGAGGCGTTCGGAGCGGAGACCGAAATGAGACGGCTTGACAAGGTCGTTGACTTGGAAGCACCTTCGGTACTGGTCGGCGATAGCCTGACCCACGATTTATTGATCGTTTCACCCGGAGCGACGGCCCGCCGGCTTCGTCCATTGACACTCGCCGCCAACCCGGCACGGGTCGGCGATGTGGTTTGGATGGCGACGGCGGTCTATCGCGGTGCACCGGCCAGCCAGGTCGGGCATCCCGCGACGGTGACACGGATCGACGACGATGGACGCATGGCGTATCGGTTTCTCAATGAGAGCTTGTCGCTGTATGCAACCGACGGTGCTCCCTTGCTGGACGACGCGGGGCATGTCGTCGGCGTTCATCTGGGGCCGACGGTCGATGAGGACACGGTCGGCGAAGAGCCGGATGAGGCCGTCACCGGGTTCGGCGTCACCGCAAGCGAGGTGCGCGCCGCTTGGGGCCGCGAGGTGCCGGGGGCGGAAGAGAAGAACTGAGCGATTCGACCTTCACTGCCAGCATTGGTGTCTACACAAGTCGGCACGCAATCTAGGAGAGGGGTTGGGGGTGAGGGGCCGTCCCCCGAGTCGTCTGCACCTCATCTCGCTCGCATCAGACAGGCTGCTGGCCCCCTCATCCCCAGCCCTTCTCCCCCGCAAAGCCGGGGGAGAAGGGAGCCATGGTAGGTCGTGTAGACGACAATGCCGTTTAGGGAGGGGCGCTGAGGGGGTGTGCGCTCGGAGCGGGAAGGGTTCGCTTTGGCTCAGAAGCACTCAACCACCACCAATCGACCCTCCCCTCGCTACGCTCGACCTTCTCTGCCCGGGAGGGTTAATCCTTCACTTGATTCGTACGCCCCACGCCGCTGCGCAGTGGCCCCTGCCCTGCCCCGCACTAGGATGCGTTTTCGAGAAAGACTCCGATGCGTCGGAATTTTTCGTAGCGTGAATTGAGCAGCTCGTCGGCCGATTGGGTTTCCAGTTCACCGAGTGCTTTGGAGAGGTAGGTTTTCAGTCGCGATGCCATTTGGTGGTGGTCGCGATGGGCTCCGCCGAGCGGTTCGTCGATCACATCGTCGACGACGCCCAGGCGTTTGAGATGGTCGCTGGTGAACCGCAGTGCCGCGGCGGCTTTGGGGGCGTGTTCGTGGCTTTTCCACAAGATGCCGGCGCAACCTTCGGGGCTGATCACGCTGTAGTAGGCGTGTTGCAACACGGCGATGCGGTCACCGACGCCGATCCCGAGTGCACCACCCGACCCACCTTCGCCGATCACGATACAGATGATCGGCGTTTTCAGCTGGCTCATTTTGAACATGCTTTCGGCGATCACTTGTGCCTGGCCGCGTTCTTCGGCACCGACGCCCGGGTAGGCGCCGGGGGTGTCGATGAAGCAGATCAGCGGCAGCTTGTACTTTTCGGCCAGCCGCATTTTGACCATCGCCTTGCGATAGCCTTCCGGGTGGGCGCATCCGAAATGGCAGGCGGCGCGTTCTTTGAAGGTGCGTCCTTTTTGGTGGCCGATCACCATCACTTTAAAGCGATCCAGTTTGGCGAATCCGGACAACATCGCGCGGTCGTCGCCAAAGTGTTTGTCGCCGTGGAGTTCCACGAAATCGTCGAACGCCAGGTTCAAGTAGTCCTTGGTGTAGGGGCGATTCTTGTGTCGGGCGACTTGAACGGTTTGCCATGGATCGAGCGACGAATAGACGTCGCGCAACTGTTTGGCAAGGTCGGTGCGCAGCGACCGCAGTTCGCCCTCGGACGCTTCGCTGCGTTCGGTTTGGCGTTGCAGGGTGCTGATGCGAGCTTCAAGTTCTGCGATTTCAGTTTCAAAATCGAGTCCGGGTCCGGCCATCGATTGTCAATCCTCTAATTCGTCGTCAAATTCGGTTGCCGATGGTTTGCGAATCATGTCATCGGCACCGCGGATCCCAGGCATGTTGTCGAAGACACTGATCTCTGGTTTTCGCGGGCGTTTGTTCCACAGTTGAATCGAACGGATCTCTTTCAAAAAGTCCCACATCGAATCCGGCCTGGCGGATGCCGATTTGGCCATCATGCGTTTGATCAGATCCGCGAATTCTTTGGTCACGTTGTTGTTGTAAGCGATCGCGCTGGGAATCGAGGCGCTCAGGTGTTTGTTGAGCAGATCGTTCGGGGTGTCGCCGGTAAAGGGAGGTTTGCCCGTCGCCATTTCAAACAGCACGCAGCCGAACGAATAGATGTCCGTGCGTTCGTCACAGACCTTGCGGCGGATCTGTTCGGGCGCCATGTAGCTGCGCGTCCCCTTGGCCAGACTCTTGCGGTGGAAGATCTTGCTGAGACCCGTCTTTTTCTTTTCGGTGATCGTAAAGTCGATCAGTTTGGTTTCGCCGTCGCGGCTGACCAGGAAGTTGTCCGGTTTGATATCCAAGTGGATCCAGTTCCGGGTGTGCATGTAATAGACGCCTTCGCCGGCCTGTTCGATGATCTTGTCCAGCATGAAGGCCAGCGAGTCCGGGCCGCGGCGGAGGGCCTGTTTGAGGTTCAACTCGCTGAACAGTTCCAACACCAGAAACGGGCGTTCGTTGGCGATGGAGTAGTCGAGAATTTTGATGATCCGGGGGCTGTTTTGCAGGTCCTTGCCGACATTGAATTCGTGCTTGAGCAGGTTGACTTCCGTCTTGTCCTTGGCCATCCGGCCTTTGAGGATCTTCAGCGCGTAGCGTTCCTGTTCGTGTTCATGGACCGCTTCCCACACCTCCGCGGTCGAACCGGAACGAATCAGTCGGGTCAATCGGTACGGGCCGTAGTAATCTCGCGTCTTGGTCATCAGTTACCGATCGGACAATATGGCAGCGTGCTGGAATTTCGAGTGGCCCCGAATTCGTCGATTGGGGGGCGGTTGAGTGTACCAAACCCCGGTGACGTCGCATCATAGTTGACGCCCCGGATGCGGCGAAAGTCGGGGAAGGGAAACTGGCTGGATGATCGTCGCTCAATGATCGGGAGGAGAGGTAGCGGAAGTCGCCAAGACTTTCGGCGATTCGCCGAGGGGAACCGAAACTCTTGGCGAGTTCCGCTACTGCCCAAATGGCCTGTTGATTTCATCCGATCACACGCGGGATCAGCCGTTTCGCGCGAGCGTACGGGCTATCCAATACCAAGAAAATGCACTGGGCCCGTAGGCTCGCGCCATACGGCTGATCAGATCTCGTCGCCTCGTCCACTACCCGAAAACCGAGCCGCGGTGGAGTCTAGCCCGGCCGCCGGCCCAGCACACGCAGGTAAAGTTCGCGGATCTGGCGAGTCATCTCCTGGTGGCGGAACTGTTCGGTAAATCGCTGCCGCCCTGCCCTGCCCCATTCTTGTCGCAAGTGGTCGTTTTCGGCCAGCCGGATCAGCGAATCGGCCAGCACCGCGGTGTCGCGGGCCGGCACCAAGAAGCCGGTTTCGCCGCTGATCACCACCTCCCGGGCACCATCGACGTCGTAGCTGACGGCCGGTTTTCCGGCGATCAAGGCTTGTGGCAGGGCTCGAGCGAGGCCCTCACGCAGCGAGGTGTGGACCAGGACGTCCATGGCACCGATCAGCGGAGGGACGTCCGACGGAGACACCAGGCCGGTGAAGACGAAATGGTCGGACAGGCCGATTGACTCGATCCGCCGGATCAACGGCTCGCGGAGGATGCCGTCGCCGACCAACAGGAACAACACCTGGGGGCATTGCCGCACCACATCGGCCGCCGCTGTGATCAGATCGTCGTGGCCCTTGAGATGAAACAGACGCGCGATTTTGCCGATCACGACCCGATCGGGGGCGATTTGATACTTTTCGCGGACGGCTTGGCGATGCTCGTCGGCACGCAAGAACGGATCGACGTCCATCCCGCTGGAGATGGTGGTGAATTTTTCGCGCGGCGCGACGCCGGCGCGGACCATCAGGTCGGTCATCGCGTCGGCGACCGAAATCATGTGGTGGCAGCGGGCTGCGGCGTACCGCTCGCAGCGTCGAAAGAATTCGCGCGCCGCGCGGGGCTGGAATTCGTGAAAGGGCGCGCCGTGGACGGTGTGGATCACCGCGGGCACGCCGAGCGACCAAGCGGCGGCACGGCCCAACAGCCCGCCTTTAGCGCTGTGGGTGTGCACGACATCGGGGCGGAAGTGTCGGATCGCGTTGCGGATCGCCCTGGATGCAGCCCAGTCGCGAAGCGGGTGGATGTTGCGACGAAACATCGGCAGCAGCTCGATCTGCAACTCCCCTGCCCTGCCCCGGAGTTCTGCCCTGCCCTGTTGATTCGCTTGATCGGGGAAGAAACCGGCGCGGTGCAGCAGATCGCCTTCGGGTCCCAGCGCCGGGCCGGTGACCAGCATCACTTCGTCGTCATGATGCTCGATCAGGTCCAGGCAATTCAGCAGCGTGTTTTCTTGGGCGCCGCCGATGATCATACGAGTGATGATGTGGGCGACGCGCACGCGATTGACATTCAAAGGAGGGGCGGAAGCCTAGGCCGTTCCGAATTCGACGCGGCGCAGTCCCAGTTGGGATTGCAGTCGATTGACGATCGACGTGTGCATTTGGCTGACCCGCGACTCGGACAGATCCAGTGTCGCACCGATCTCCTTCATCGTCAATTCTTCGTAGTAATAAAGAATGATGATCAGGCGTTCGTTGCGATTGAGTCCTTTGGTGACCAGCCGCATCAGGTCGTTTTTCTGAACGCGTCGGGTCGGGTCTTCGCCCTTCTTGTCTTCCAGGATGTCGATTTCGCGAACGTCCTTGTAGCTGTCGGTTTCGTACCACTTTTTGTTAAGCGAGACGACGCCGACGGCATTGGCGTCGGATTCCATCTTTTCGACTTCGGCGACGGACAGTTCCATGTGTTCGGACAGTTCCTGCACGGTGGCGGGGCGTCCGTACTTGGTTTCCAATTGTTTCTTGGCGACGGCCAGTTTGCTGGCCTTGCTGCGGACCAACCGGGGCACCCAGTCCATGGTGCGAAGTTCGTCCAGCATGGCGCCACGGATTCGGGGCACGCAATAGGTTTCAAACTTGACGCCTCGGTCCATGTCGTAGGCATCGATGGCGTCCATCAGTCCGAAGATGCCGGCGCTGATCAGGTCATCGAGTTCGACGCCATCAGGAAGGCGTTGCCAAATGCGTTCGCCGTTGTATCGAACCAAGGGCATGTAACGCTCGACGAGGCGGTTACGCAGAGGTTCGTATTCGTCCGCATCCTTTTCGGTTTGCTTAAACTGTTTCCAAACCTCTAGGATTTCATCGTCTGTTGAAACTGCGGCTGGCATCCAATCCTCCGTGATCTTCAATTCGACTGCCGACGACGTCATGTCGCCGAGGTCATGTTTGGGGTTCGCTTTCGCTGTTTGCTGACGCCCCGTCATGCATCACTGCGTTCTGGGAATCGTCAACGCCACTCGGGTCTTGGTTCCGGCATGACGCGCGAACAAGGGACGGGACATCAGTGTCCAGCTTTCTTGTCCGTGTGTGCCGGGGTTGACCCAGTCGCCGAAGGTGGTCTCTCAAAAAAAAATCTCAAGTCGTCTTTTGAGATCCCAGCCCTCGGCTTTTTCTCTATCGGTTGTTTCTCTTGGTGAGTTGAGTTTATTTCTTTGTTTCTTTCAGGCGGCTTCGATCTGTCGCACGCTGACCGGAGCCGGGACCAATCGCTCGACCAATGATTCGGCGGTTGCGATGGCGATGTCATCGGGGACATGTTGTCCATTGGTCACGTAGCTGATCGGCAACCCGATGCGGTCACGCGAGGCGGCCAGCGCCGAAAGGACGCCGGCGGTGTAAGGTGTCTCGTCAAGTTTGGACAGGATCGCAGCGGTCGGTCGGGCGGCGGCGAACCCGTCGAGTGCGGATTGGACGACCGCGGCCGTGCTGGTCGCGCTGATCACCAGGTGGGTTTCATCGGGCTGGGCGGTTCGCAACAACTCGGCCAGCCCGGCGATGTTCATGTCGCCCTTGGGACTGCGTCCGGCGGTGTCGATCAGAATCAGGTCCACGTCGCCCAGCTGATCGATCGCCCCACGCATCTGGTCGCTCGACTCGACCACACTCATCGGCAGGTCCATGATTTGGGCATAGGCCTGGAGCTGTTGGACGGCGGCGATGCGGAACGTGTCGATCGTCAACAGTCCGACGCGTCGTTTGGATCGGAGTCGGAATCCGGCGGCCAGCTTTGCCACCGTGGTGGTCTTTCCGACGCCGGTCGGTCCGATCAGGGCGACGATGCGGCGTTCGCCGGGGCTCAGCCGGATCGGCCCGCTCAGACGGATTTCGCGGGCCACGCTGCGCTCGAGTTGTTCCAGCCAGGATTGATCCCAGCGGTCGTCCAGGTTGGCGACAAAGCCGCTGGTCGAACGGATCCAGCGATCGGCCACGGTTTCGGAAACGCCCAGCGAGATCAGACCGGTGCGGTACTGCGACGTCGGGTCCGCGAAGGAACGCGGGTGGATGCCCGGCGGGTTGATCCGGGACGTGCCCGCTGCGAAACGTCGATCATCCTCCGGCAGACGCGGCACGACCGACAGGGTTTGGCGCGAGTCGATCGGCATCGTGCCCGGTGTGTGCGTCGCCGCCGGCACGCGACCTGGGAAAGGATGTGAATCGTCCGTGGGCAACTCGCCAGCGTCACGTTGTTGGTCGCCGGTGCTGGCCGTCACTTCCACGTAGCTTCGGCCCAGCCATCCCATCCAGCCGTCGCGACACTGGCGCGTTCGCAGTACGGATGCATGGGGTCCGAGCTGTTCCCGGATCTCTTCCAGGGCAGCTTGCAGATTCGCGGCTCGGAATATTTTGACTTGCATCAAGCGGGCTGTAAAAAGGCGGGGACTGGTGATCGTCAGGACTAAGCGGCGGCGGTGGAGGGTTGGAAGCCGATCGTCGAGTGGATTTCCAATTGGGTGTCGTTGGTGATTTCTTGGGTGGACAACACGTGGGTCCAGATGCCCGCTTCTTCGGTCACCTGTTTCACGCGGCGTCGAAGGCGGGGACCGACCAAGAGGACCGGCGGGTATCCTTCGTTGGATAGGTTCTTAACGGCTTGACGAATTGCGTCGCAAGTGACGTCTGGTGTTTTGTGGTCTCGGGTTGAAAATTGATTGGCCGCGGTCGCCGCGTCGAGTGTGACGACGCGCAAGATCCGTTGTTCGTCGCGGAGCCCGGAACAGAGGGTTCGTGCTAGACGCCTGCGCACGTGTTCGATTTGTTCCAGCGAATCGTGATTTTGGCCGGCCGCGTCCCCGAGCGCCTCAAGAATGATGCCCAATTGACGAATCGGAATGCCCTCGCGCAACAGCCCCTGCAAGACCTTTTGCACGTCATTGATCGACAAGCGATTCGGGACCAAATCATCGACCATCGCCGGAGCGACCTGACGCAGTTCATCCAGCAGGTGCTTGGTCGCATCATGGGACAGCAATTCGTCGGCGTGTGCGCGGGCGACTTGTTCCAGGTGGTCGGCCAGCACGCCGGGAGCCGTGCGTGTCTTGAATCCGTAGATCATCGCCTGTTCGCGGCCCACCGGATCGATCCAGACCGACGTCCCGCCGCCGAACTCCTGCGTCGGTTCACCCTCGAGGTTTCCTGTCGTTCTGCCGTCGCTGCTGGCAAGCAGTTTCTCGACGCGTAATTGGCCGCGGGCGACGAAGTCACCGAACAGGCGGATCTCGTACTCCTGTTGTCCCAGTGTCGCGTCGTCACGAACGCGTACTTTGGGCAGGACGATGCCGATTTCCGCGGCCATTTGATTCCGCAGACTGGCGATGCGTTGCATCAAATCACCGCCGCGGATCGGGTCGGCCAGCGGCAGCAGCCCCAGCCCGATCGCCACTTCCAGTGGGTCGACGGCCAGGAAGTCTTCGACGCGTTTCTGAGTCGGCGTCGCCGATTGCGATTCGGTTTCACGCCGTTGCAGTTCTTCGGCGGCCTGTTGTTTCGCGTTGCGGTCAAGCGTCGTCGCGATCAAAACACATCCGCTTCCCAGCAAGATCAGGGGAATTGGCGGAAGGCCGGTGACGACCAGCACCAACAGAAAGCCGCCGGCAATCAGCAAGGCTTTGGAGTTTCCCAGCAGTTGAGTGACAAAGTTGTCCGCCAGATCCGTTTTCCGGGTGCCGCGGGTGACCAGGATGCCGGCTGAGAGCGAGATCAACAGCGAGGGGATCTGGCTGACCAACCCGTCACCGATCGTCAGTTTGGTAAACACCGATGCGGCGTCGGCCACCCCCATGCCCGAGCCGACGATGCCCAGGTACAGCCCGCCGATGATGTTGATGGCGGTGATGACCAGCCCGGCGACCGCATCGCCACGGACGAATTTTCCCGCACCATCCATCGCGGCATAAAAGTCGGCTTCGGCGATCAGTTCGTCACGTTTTCCCGCCGCCGTTTCCGCGTCGATGTTGCCCGCGTTCAGGTCGGCATCGATGGCCGATTGACGTCCCGGCATTCCGTCCAGAGCGAACCGGGCGGCAACTTCGCTGATCCGCGTCGCCCCTTTGGTGATCACCACAAACTGGACCACCACCAAGATTAAAAACAACACCAACCCGACTTCAATCTGATTGCCGGCGACGAACTGCCCGAAGGACCGGATCACGCCGCCGGCGGCGTCGTCGCCCGCGGTGGGCGCGTCGGCCAAAATCAGTCGCGTCGTCGCGATGTTCAGTACCAACCGAGACAGCGTGGTCGCCAGCAGCAGCGTCGGAAACACGCTGAATTCCAGCGGCGTGGCGACATGAATCGTCGTCAGCAAAATCACCACCGCCAGGGCAATGTTGCCGGCCAGCAAAAAGTCCATGATCACCGTCGGCAGCGGCATCATGATCACGACCAGACAGGCCATCACTCCGATCGGCAGCAACCAGGGACGGAATCGTTGGATCGGGGACAATGCAAGACCTGTCGCACGCAGGGGGACAATGAAAAAGCTTTCCCGGCGACAGTAGTGAATCGGTGAGCGCGGGGTCTAGGTGATTCTTTGGGCGCGGGCGTGTGAAACGCGGCGTGAAACAGGAGGTGGAGGACGGTGGAGGGAGATGACAGAAAAATGGGGGGCAGAAAAATGGGGTGTGGAAAGTGGTGACAAGAATACAGTTGCAGTTGCCAGTTGGCAGAAAAATAGAGGTGGGGAAAAAGAAGAGACGAGAAAATGGGTGACAGGAAAATATTGGGCAAATCTGAAAACTGACGACCGATGACTTAATCCATTTTTCTGCCCCCTATTTTTCTGTCACTCCCCTGCCCTGCTCCGATGACGCTTCAACGTGCCGGGTTTTCGTACCAGATGATGCCGAGGTTTTGGCGTTCTTCACAGGTCATCACGTCCAGGTCTCCGTCGCCGTCGAGGTCCAGCAATTCCATTCGATCGAACTTGACGGCGGTCGTGGGATCGATCGCCGACCAGTTTCCCTGTGGATCGCGGATCCAGATTCCCGGCAGGTCGCGGTTGGGGCTGGCATGGGTGTTGGCCGTCAGCACGATCCGGTCGTCAGGGAAACACTCGATCGCTTTGCCATTGTTGACTCCGGGCGGGTGTTTTAGCGTCGTCACGTGCCAGGCGTCGCCGGTGCGGCGGCAATCCAGCGAGTCGCTGTTTCGTGTGCTGATCAGGCAACGCTCTGCGGTGGCGGTCAGAAACATCACCTCCCTGCCCTGCCCCGCGATCACGTGTTCGGTCCACGTTTGTTCGGGATCGTCGGGTTGTTCCAGCCAGGCGGCGACGCGGCGGTTGCCTTTGCGGTCGGAAAAAACGATGTCCAGGTCACCATCGTGATCCATGTCGACGGCCCGCAGCGACATGATCCAGCCGGCGTCACGCAGCGGGATCGAGGCCCATGTTGATAGGTCACGGGAAGGTTTCGGTGAGCTGAGCAGCAGAGTGATCGTGGCCTTGGGACCCTTTGCCCCGGCGACCAACGCGATCCGGGAGTCGATCTTGCCCAGCGGCAAGGCGAACATCCACATCACGCCGTCGAGCTGTTTGAACCGATCGGTGGTCCAGTTTGGTTGACGGAGCAGTTGTGATGTATCCGCGTTGGAGGCCGATGTGTCGTTCCAATGGACCAACAATTGTCGCTGTTTGCCTTCGTGGCAACTGACGATGTCCAGCCGTCCATCGCCGTCCATGTCGATCGGCACGGCGTCTTCGGGGGATTTGGCACGGGCGATCGTCGCCGCCGGCCATGGGGCGGTGGCACTGGCGCTGCCGGGATTCAAGTACAGCCGCACCAGTCCCGATTCTTCCCAGCCGGTGACGACGTCGGGCAAACCATCGCCGTTGAAGTCACCCAGTCGCACGCCGTCGGCGCCGCGATGGGTGTCGTCGATCGTGTGTCGTTTCCAAGCAGTCTGTGCCGATGCGAGGGGCGGCGCGCCGGTCGACGAGAGCAGGACGACGAATCCGATGACGGACAAGATCGCATCTAGGCGGAAGCGGGTTGGATGCATGCCTGGTTTTTCGGCTAGAATTCAATTGAGTCATTATCGGATGGCACGGCATGCGTGTTGGTGTTTAGCCATTAGGCGATTCCCTGTTGCTGCAAAGCAGCGACCGAGAATTGCCCAGGGGAATCGCCTAAAGGCTAGACACCAACGTTGATACCCGTGTCGTTTGAGTCGGTATCAGTTTACCGCGGCCGAACTTGTTCAGGTGGTGCGATGGGACGTCACGGATTTGTCAGCGACGGGTACGAACGCGCCATCGCCGGGATCGAGGCCGAGGTCCGCCCCGAGATCGAAGCGCGGTACGCAGACGAGTGGAACGCGGCGGGGATCTTTCGCCGCCGCGTGCTGCGTCGACAGATCGAGAAAGAAGTCGATCGAGCGATCGAGGCTCGGTCGGATCAGGCGCCGCCTGATGGAATGTATTGAGGCGGGGACGGCTGCGAGCACCTCATCATTCTGCCACCCCTCTTGATTCCTTTTCGACGCGTCAGGTGGAGAGGTAGGAAAATTATAGGGTAGGAAAATTCGCTAAACCGGATGGACGGTGCACTTCATCATTTTCTTACCCCTGAAATCTTCCTACCCGATATCTACAGTGGACCTGGAGTGACGTCCGGATTCGCTGGGGCTCACCCTCGGCGAGGATGTTTATCGCCGTTGGCGAACCGGACGGTCTGTGTGCAAGCCCGAATAGTTTCCCTGGGGCGGCTACGCTCGGACGGCTGGCCCCAGGCTACGGGTTTGCATGCCCTTCAGGCAAAGAGGACTCCCGCGTGAGGCGAGGTCAAGCGGTTTTCGGAATCACTCGCCTCCGCGGACCGTATCATTCTGCCCCGTATCATTCTGCCGATCCCGCTCCACTGCCGCGAGCGGTACGCTTCGTGCCTACTTATTCGGCAAATGTCGAACGGCGAGGACGCCGTCGATTTTTCGGAGCGCTTGCAGTGACGCTTCTTCGATGTTGCCGTCCAGGTCGATGATGGTGTAAGCCAGATCGCCGCGCGACTTGTTCAACAGGTCGGCGATGTTCAGTCCGGCGTTGGCCAGGATCGTCGAGATTTGGCCGACCATGTTGGGGACGTTGGCGTTGGCGATCGTGACACGGCATCCGGTGCCGCCGCGTGGCATGGTGGCTTCGGGGAAGTTGACCGAATTGGTCACCGTGCCGTCTTCCAGGAATTCGCGGACCTGATCGGCGACCATGATCGCACAATTCTCTTCGGCCTCTTCGGTCGACGCACCGAGGTGCGGGAACGAGATCACTTTGGGGTGCTTGATCAACTGAGCGGTGGGGAAATCGATCACATAGGCGCTCAGCTTTCCGGAATCCAACGCGGCCAGCACCGCGTCGTCGTCGCAGATGCCGCCGCGGGCCAGATTGACGATGATGCCGCCATCGTTCATCGATTCGATGCGCGACTTGTTGACCAGGCCTTTGGTGACGTCCAACAGCGGGACGTGGACACTGACGGCGTCGCATTGAGAGAACAGGTGATCCAAGTTGATCGCTTGCTCGACGTTCCGCGACAGTCGCCAGGCGTTTTCGACGGAGATTTGTGGGTCGTACCCGACGACTTTCATGCCCAGGGCGCTGGCCGCGTTGGCGACGCGTCGTCCGATCGCACCGAGTCCGATCACGCCGAAGGTTTTGGAGTGTAATTCGCAGCCGACGTAGTTCTTTTTGCCGGATTCAACCGCCGCAGAAATCTCCGCGTCGGTGCCCTCGAGTGAGGCGGCAAATTTCATCGCCGGATAGATGTTGCGAGACGCGAGCAGCAACCCGGCCAGCACCAGTTCCTTCACCGCGTTGGCGTTGGCACCGGGGGCGTTGAACACCGGCACGCCACGCTGGGTCATCTTGTCCACGGGGATGTTGTTCACGCCCGCGCCGGCACGACCGATCGCCGCGACCGATTCGGGGATGTCCATGTCGTGCATCTTGAAGGAACGAAGCAGAATCGCATCCGGGTGACTGGCTTCGGAGGTGATTTCGTAGTCTTCGCGTGGCAGGCGAGAGAGTCCTTTGACGGAGATGTTGTTGAGCGTCAGGATCTTGTACATCGCTGGCGTTGCTGTGGTTGGAGGAAAGGTGTGGGAGCGGGGATGTCACGGCGCCGGCACTGCAACACAGGCACAGACGCCGGACAGATCGGGCGTGTTCGGCAGACCGACGCGTTACGCGTTTTTGGTTGCAAAATCGGTCATGAAGTTTGCCAGCGTCTGGACGCCCTGGACCGGCATCGCGTTGTAGATACTGGCGCGGATTCCGCCGACGCTGCGATGCCCTTTCAAGCTGACCAGATCCTGCGCGGCGGCTTCGGCCAAGAACGCCGATTGCAAGTCGTCGTTGGGCAGCGTGAAGGTCGCATTCATCAACGATCGGCAATCCGGTTTGGCGTGTCCGGTGTAAAAGCCGCCGGATTGATCGATCGCGTTGTACAGCATCGCGGCCTTTTCGCGATTGATCTTCTCCATCGCCTCAAGCCCACCGATGTCGTTTTGAAGCCACTTGGCGACTTTACCCAGCACCCAGATGGAGAACGTCGGCGGGGTGTTCCACTCGGAATCCGCGTCGGCGTGGTTCTTGTAGTTCAGGTAGCCGGGCAACGAATCGGAACCTCGCTCGAGCAGGTCGCGACGGATGACGACGACGGTGACGCCCGCCGGGCCGGCGTTCTTTTGGGCACAGGCGTAGATCAAGCCGTATTTGTTGATATCGATCGCGCGATGCATAAAATCGCTCGACGCATCGCAGATCAGCGGCACGTCGGCCGGGCACTCGGGTTCACTGGGGAATTGAACGCCCTGGATCGTTTCGTTGTTGCAGAAGTACAGGTAAGCCGCGTCATCGGCGACGCTGTAATCCTGGGCCCTGGGGACGTGGTTGAAATTCGACGCCGACGCATCGTAGACCACATCGACCGAGCCCTCTTTTTTGGCTTCGGCGATGGCTTTCTTGCCCCACGTTCCGGTTTGGATGTAGGCGGCTGACTTTCCCGAATCGCGGAGCAGATTGGCCGGGATCATCGAAAACTGCAGCGCCGCACCGCCTTGCAGAAACAGCACTGCATAGTCGTCGCTGATGTTCATCAACGATCGCAGCGTGTTTTCGGCGTCGTGCAGGATGTCGACGAAGGTCTTGTCGCGGTGGCTCATCTCCAGCAGCGAGCATCGCGCGCCGGGAAGGCAGACCAGTTCGTCACGCACTTCTTCGAGAACCGGAACCGGCAAAACGGCTGGGCCGGCGGAAAAGTTGTAAGCTCGTTGGGCGGTCGCGGTGGCTGTCATCGAACGAATCGGAGTCACATTGGGGGGTGGGGCCGCCGACGGCACGGTTGCGTCGGCAAGGATCGAAGGGAGGATTCTATGTCGAGCCGGTCGTGTGCGGAAGGAGCATCACGTCGCAGGGGGGCGGTTGATTGAATCGCAACCGAAACGTGAGCCGATGGCGCTAGCCACGGGCCTCCAAGGGCAATGATGTCACCGCCGGCCCGCGGCTAGCGCCGTCGGCTCACAGTTGGCCCGCGGATAGCGCCGTCGGCTCAGTGAAGCGACAAGTGCCGATTAATCCGGATCAAAACCGAATTCTCGCATCCAGGCGTCGACTTCGGCCTGGTCCTGGACCCGCGGTTTGTTGGTCGCCCCGCGGTCCTTTCTGGGGGGATTGCCGAGGATCGCTGGCGAACGACCGCCCTGCCCTGCCCCGCCGGAATCTCGCCCTGATCTGGCGGAATCTGAAACGGCGGAATCTGAAACCGGAGAAATCGCAAGGTGGATTTTTCCGTCCGTCAGGTCGTCCATCCAGGGTTGGCTGTCAAAGTGCGCGGCGCCCCTCCGTCGCGCGGCGATTTGGATTCGGTGGTCCGACGAGACCACCATCAGCCGTTTGGGCGTGTGGTGGGCGCGAATGATCTCTTCCAGTAAATCGTCCGCCGACAGATAGTCGACCGCGAATCGGATGGCCATTTCCTGGTGCACGAACTCGCTGGGCCGGTCTCGCGGTGGGTTGGCGGCGTCGAAGACGACACAGGTTTTCTTGCGCACCGGTGCGCTCAGGTGGTTGGTCAGTTCGCGCAGCAACACGTTGCGATCGCGCTCCAGCCAACGGGGGTCGGCGTTTCGAACCGGCCCGATCGGCTGGGTGATGTTGTAGCCGTCGATCAGTAACAGGAGTGACATGGTGCGTGTAGCCTACCATGCACGATCGACGGCGAAACGGAAGCCACGAAGGCTTTCGGCGGTGTTGGTGTGGGGTGACGCCGGGGGAGCGAAACTCTTGGCGAGTTCCGCTACGGGGGTTTTGGGGGGGATTGCCTCTCGCCTACACGTCGCGAACCGGGCGTTCAATCCAGGTCTTGGCGGATTTCCACGTTGGTCGGGCTGCCGAATTGATAGAGTTGGTAGCCCAGCAGCCCCAAGGTGGCGACGACCAGCGTGACGGTCCCGAGCAGTTTCCAGTCGTAGCCCTCACCGGAGCGGAGCGAGAAGCTTGGCAGATTGAAGGAGCGTCGGGCGGCGCGCTTGTATTGTTTGTGGTCGATCTTTTGCCGCGGCGGTCGCTTTTTCGGTTTCGAATCGACTTCGATCTCTTTTTCACCGTTCGACTCGTCGTCGATCTCATCGGCCACTTCACCGATGAACGTGTCCTGGGGTTTGCCCGAACGAATCGCGCTGTCGGCGAGCACATTCGCATCGGCGATCTCTTCGGCCAGAGCGTCATCATCGATGTCGGCTTGTCGCGAATCGCTGCCGTTTTCGTCCGGCCCGTAGCCAAAGTCGAAGTCGATTTGGTCTTCCAGTTCCAGAAACTCTGTGACGTCCTGGTTGTTCCACGAGATCGGTGGCTCGCTTTCAGCGGCGTTGGTGTCGCCGCCGTTGTCACCGCGCCCGGGGATCGCGGCGCTAGCGGCAAAGGCGGGTTGTTTGACGGAGACTTTGAAAACGACTTTGCCGAAGCGGAGTTCGTCGCCGTCGGCGAGCACGCACCACTGATGCGGGACGAGCTTGGTCCCGTTGACATAGGTTCCGCGCGTGCTTTTCAGGTCCAGTGCTCCGAAGCCATCCTCGTTGTGCAAGAGCAAGCAGTGTCGTCGGCTGACCGATCGGCTCTTGGGCCGGATTTGACATTCCTTCAGCCGCCCGACCAGGTAGTAGCCTTGGTGGATCGGCGCCGCCGTTCCGGCATTGCTTCCCTGTGTGATAATTAATTCGACGGACATGGGGGATCTTGGTCCTTCTCACTGCTCGATGACGATGACATTTCCTTTGCCGTCTTCCATGGTTTTGAGTCGGGGGGAGGCTTTGTCGTCTTTGGTCACTTGGTAGAACGTGACGCCGACGACCGCCAAGAGCGCGACGATCGACAGTGCCAGTCCGATGCCCAGCAGAATGCTCTGGCCGGATTCGACGTCGCCGCCAGTGCGTTTGGTTTTCGGTGTCGTGGTCTTGGTCGCCGCATTGGAAGGAGCGGCCAGGGGGGAGACGGGAACGGCGGCGCCGGGCAGCGTCGCCAAGTCGATCGGCGGCAGGCTGCCGAAATCGATTTCGGCGATTTCGGCCATGGCCGCCGGTGATGCTTCGCCGAGCGGACCACTGTCGTCCAGTGACGCGAAACTGGATGAGTCGTCCGGCGGGGTGGCGATCTGTTCGGAACGAGGCCGATTGGCCAGCTCGCGACCGGCCAATTTGGAACCCGCAATCCGACGCAGTTGGGTCAGCAGCTCGGCCGCCGAGGCGGGACGGTCGACCGGGCGTTTGGCCATCATCCGTTGGATCAGCAAGCTGATCGCCGGCGGGCAATCCGATCGCGTGTCGGAAACCAGCGGCACCTTGGCGGTTTGGTGCTTGGCCAACCGCTGTGCGACGTTGTTTCCGGAAAACGGCGGCTTGCCGACCAGCAAGAAGTACCAGGTGCAACCCAGCGAGTAGATGTCGGCGCGGGCGTCGACGGTGTGTGAGTCGATGGCCTGTTCGGGGGCGATGAAATCGGCCGTGCCGGTCAAGCGATTGGGCGCATCGGTTCCGGCGGCCGTGTAACCGATCCTGGCCAGACCCATGTCGCTGACTTTGATCACCCCGTCGTTGCGGAGCAGCAGATTCGACGGTTTGATGTCGCGGTGGACGATGCCCCGTTGATGTGCATGGGCCAACGCGTCGGTCGTTTGGATCATCGCGTCTAGTGCTTCGGTGGGCGACATCACTCCGTCGCGGGCGACCGCCCGGTGCAAGTCGACGCCTTCGATGTATTCCATCACGATGAACAGTTTGCCATCGGATTCGGAAAAGTCGAACGCCTGGACGATGTTGGGGTGCTCCAGCTTCGCCGAGGCCCGCGCCTCTTCTTTGAAGCGTTCGATCCGGCGCGAATCTTTGGAGGCTTCGGAGGGCAGGATCTTGAGCGCCATCAATCGGTTCATGACGGCATGACGGGCCAGAAAGACGACTCCCATCCCGCCGCGTCCGAGCGGGCGAAGCAGTCGATAATTGCCCAGGTGAAATCCCCTCGCTTTGCCGGCCAGCAACTTTTTCGCTTGCCAGGGGGTCAACAGGTCTGCGCCCACCATGCCTTGGGCCAGTCGGTCAGGGGTGAACACGACGTCTTCGGTCATCAGCGAAACGACGACCTTCTTGATGTCGGCAAGTTCAACCAAGCCGGCTTGCATCGACCGGCGAACGAAGTCGCGGGTTGCTTCATCCAGGACCGGTTCGGGCACGGTGGTTTCAACCGACATTGATGGGTGCGTCTGCTCTCCGAGAATGACCCCCGCGTGATCACGCGATCGCGCAATTTGTGGGAGGCTAGATTATTGAGCATCGACCCACGAAAACGGTTAAGGTTGAGTTAAGGGGCGGTGTCGATCCGATGAGGGTTGGCCGCGGTGGTTCTGTGCCGCGGCGTCGACACGTTTAAGGGGGTTCCGGCAACGTTAAGCGGGTAGGAATCCGGGGCGGTAATAGACTTCTTTCAGAAAAAGGCCCTGGGGAGGTGCGGCTTGCCCCGCATAGATTCGGTTTTTCTGGCCCAGCACCTCGTCGATCCACGCCGGTGTCTGTTTCCCGTAGCCGACTTCGACCAGCGTCCCGACGATGTTGCGGACCATGTTGTACAGGAAGCCGTTCGCTTCGACTTCGATCGCCAAGTGGCCGCTGGTTTCGTAATCCGGCGCCGGGATCACTTGGCAATCGCGGACGTCGCGGACGGAGCTTTTCCGCGCGGCGCCGGCCGATTCAAAGCTGGCGAAATCGCGGTGCCCGATGATCTTGGCCGCGGCGGATTGCATCGCCGCGACATCGACGTTGCGGCGAAGTCGCCAGCGGTAGCGATGCCCGAAGGGGTCACGCTGCTGGCGGACTTGGATTTGGTACCGGTAGCGTTTCCCGATCGCGTCGCGGATGGCATGGAAATCCTGCGGCGCGTCGTGGACTTCAGTCACGACCACGGTATCGGGCAGGCGTGAATTGATCGCTTTCAGTAGTGCGTCGGTCGACGCGGTCCAGGTCGCGAATCGGCAACTGGCGACCTGGGCGAGCGCGTGGACGCCGGCATCGGTGCGTCCGCTGCCGGTCACCGTGACGTCCTGTTGGGTCGAGCGCAAGATCGCCCGCTGCAGCGTCCCCTGGATCGTCTCTTGGCCGGGTTGGACTTGCCAGCCGGCGAAGTCCGTGCCGTCATAGGCGATCGAGAGCGCGAAGGTTCGCGTCACCGATCAGCCGGCCGACGCGACGCTCTGTTGCAGCAATTCGGCGATCTGCACGGCGTTGGTCGCGGCGCCCTTGCGCAAGTTGTCGCTGACGCACCAGAACGCGATTCCGTGACCGTTGCCGCTGATGTCGCGTCGGATCCGGCCGACGAACACGTCGTCTTTGCCGTCGCAATCACGCGGCATCGGGTACTGGTGGTTGCCCAGGTCGTCGACGACGGTGATGCCCGGTGCGGCGCGGAACAGCTCGGTCGCCTCGGCCGCGGTGAGCGGTTTTTCGGTTTCCACCAGGATCGATTCGCTGTGTCCGATCGTGACCGGAACGCGAACGGCGGTCGGGCAGACTTGAATGTTCTCGTCGCCCATGATCTTTCGCGTCTCGTACACCATCTTCATTTCTTCGCTGGTGTAGCCTTCGAATTTCTCGCTGCCGATTTGCGGAATCAGGTTGAAACCGATCGGGTGTTGAAACGTCTCGTGGCTGGGTGTTTCGCCGTCGAGCATCTGTCGGACGCTGGATTTCAGTTCCACGTTGCCGGCCAATCCCGCACCGCTGGTCGCCTGGTAGGTGCTGACGACGACGCGTTTGACGGTCGCCGCTTGGTGCAGCGGTGCCAGGGCGACGACCATCTGCGTGGTGCTGCAGTTGGGGCTGGCGATGATGCCTTGGTGATCGGCGACGGCGTCCGGGTTGACTTCGGGGATGATCAGCGGGACGGTGGGATCCATCCGCCAATATCCGCTTTCGTCGACGACGACCGCGCCTTCTTTGACGGCGTAGGGTGCGAATTCGGCGGACACCTCATCGGGGGTGCTGGCGATCACGATGTCGACATCTTCGAAGGCGCCCGGGGCGAGCAGTTCGATTTTGATCGTTTCGTCTTTGACACGAATCTCGCGACCGACCGACCGCTCCGAAGCCAGCAGCTTCAGTCGCTTGTAGGGAAAGTTGCGGCTGGCAAGTTGTTCAAGAACGATTCGTCCGACCGCACCGGTGGCGCCGACGACAGCTAAGGTTTCGTACACGGGACTTAGAAAGGTTGGAGTGATGTGGCGAAGGGAGGCCTTCGCCGAGAGGTTCATTGGGGTGATCGAGTTCGCGCTATTTATTGAGCTCTTCGATCGCTTTGGGCAAGTCTTTGTCGATCACGCCCATGCCGCCACGGCCGCCGTCCATCCGGGATTCGACATCCAGCAAGGTGTCTTCGGCTTGGGCCTCCCAGAACTTGGTCAGCGTTTCTTTGGCAAGCGGCTTGTAAGATCGGAAGATTCGGAAGCCGACGCCGCGCGAGGGGTCGCTGGTGTGCCACCAGGGGCTGCGTGGGAAGTTCGGGTCTTCGGATTTCCACTCTTCGTCGTCGGAGGCCATGCGGGCGGCGCTGCGCAGGTCTTCGGCGTCTGATTCCCAAGTTCCGCCACGCACCACGCAGGGCGAGGGGACTTCGGGCCACTTGACCAGGTCGGTGGCGTTGATGCCTTGCTTGTCGGCGAAGGCGACGTAGCCGTCTTCGGTGTATTGGTTGACGGTCCATTCGCCGACGTTGCCGTGCATGTCGTGCAATCCGAACGCGTTGGGTTTCTTGGTTCCGACGGCAACTTGGCCCTCGTCGGCGTTGTCAAAGAACCAGGCGTAATCATCGATGTCGTCGGCGTCGTCGCCCCACGAGTATGCCGTGTCGGTTCCGGCGCGGGCGGCGTATTCCCATTCCGCTTCGGTCGGCAATCGGTACTGTTGGCCGGTGACCAGACTGATCCACTTGGTGAATTGTTGTGCCGAGTACTGGGTCATGGTGACCGCGGGTTGATCGTCTTCTTCGCCGTATTCGTACGTGAACGTGGGGTCGTACAGTTCCGTCGGCGCGGTGATTGCATCGACCTTGTTGTCGTCATTGACCGCCCGAATTCCGCTCGATTCGAATTCTTTGAAGATGCCGTACAGTTCCATGTACTCCTTGTACAAGCCCCAGGTGACTTCGGTTTTGGCGACCCACATCGGATCGACGGTGACCTTGATTTGCGGGCCTTCGTCGTCGCGGCGGTCCGCCTCGTCCTCGGGGCTTCCGAACAGGAACTCGCCGCCGGGGACCGGGATCATTTCCACTTCTTCGTCGGTGCCGGGCACGCGAAGGGTGTAAGGGACCATGTACCCCTCGTCGACCTTGACCGATGGGCCGTCAGCGGGCTTCTCTGCCGCGATTCCAGGTGTCGATTCGTCCGCAGACGCCACGGGGGTGAAGGAAACGAATGCTGTGAAAACGGAAAGGCCGATCACAGCAATGACGCGGGGCATGTTCACGGTGCTGGGGTCTCGTAATTGGAAAAGAGAGTCGGAGGGTTTTAGCGATCTTAGTATAGCGCAGGGGCCGAGGATTTTCGATCGGCTGAATGTGGGAAAATGCACCGGAAAGGGTGGATAGCGGCGGAGTCGTCACCGGGGTGTACTGGGGGGACGGGCGAGATCAGGTAAGAAGATTTCGGGGGTAAGAAAATGGGGACCTGCGACGCATCAAGTTTCTGCCTCGTTCCTAGGCTCCGCCTGGGAACGCACTGCAACGTCCCTAAACCCGGCACGGGTCGAATGTGGTAGCGGAATTCGCCAAGAATTTCGGCTTTTCCCGTGTGGACTGCTGCAAGTCGAAAGCCTTGTCGGCTTCCGCTACGGGTTTCGGGACAGAGCCTACCGGAGGTCCATGGGCGGTGGGCGGCGGCCGAGCAGCACGTCGAATTCCATCGGCTGGCCGTCGCGGACGATGTCCAATCGGATCGCCGTGCCGGCCATCGCGTTTCCGATCAATTGCATCAGGTGATCGACGTTCCGCACCCGCTCTTGGTCCAGCGAAATCACCAAGTCGCCGGGTTTCAGCCCGGCTCGCGCGGCCCCGGAGTTCCGGTCGGCCAGTGCGGCGATCATCGCCCCGCGGACGCGGTGGTTTTGGTCCTGCAACCTGTCATCAGGGACCTCGACCAGGGAGACACCCAGCCAACCTCGCTCGATCGATCCCGTTTCTCGTAGTTGCAGGTAGATCTTTTTGGCGATGCCGCTGGGGATCGCAAAACTGACTCCCTGGTAGGTGTCGCCGACGATGGCGGTGTTGATTCCGATCAGCGTGCCACGTGAATCGACCAGTGGTCCGCCGCTGTTGCCCGGGTTGACGGCAACATCGCTTTGCATGAAATCCTGGTAGCGGTCTTTCGCTCGGACCACGCGGTGTTTGCCGCTCAGGATGCCGAAGGTGACAGTGCGGTCCAGGCCGAAGGGGCTGCCGATCGCCCAGACGGGAGAGCCCACCCGAATCCGCTCGCTGTCGCCCCAGGGGATCGGGATCAAGCGATCGGCGTTGACCTTCAAAACCGCCAAATCAGTCAATTCGTCGGTGCCGACGATCACGGCATCCACCGTCCGGCCGTCGCTGAGCGTGACGGAGATCTGGTCGCTGCTGGCGACGACATGGCGGTTGGTCAGGATGTAACCGTCGGCATCAACGACGACTCCACTGCCCTGGTCGGAGATCAGGATCGCCGGTGCACCGGGGACCTCATGATGGGCGACCGCTTGGTGGTCGGTGCGGTGGATGTCGATATGAACCACGCTGGGCCCGGCCGCCGCATTGACCATCTGGTAGGCTTGGCTGAGCGTGTCTAAGGAGACGTTTTTCAGTCCTTCCCCGGCGACTTCGAATTCAGCCCGCAGCTGACCGCGGTGTTGTGCGTAGCGGATTTCTTCGACGATCCCCGGCAGGATGTACCGGGCGGTGCCCAGCATCGCCAGGACGGTCAACAACATCACCACGCCGTGTCGCACCGGATCGCTACGCCGTGCGTGTTGGCGGTGTTTCGTCGAGATCGAAATCGACTCGGGCTCGGTGATCAATTCCGGATCGGGGCTGACGACGATGTCCGCTACATCGATGTCCGTGATTTCCGCGTCGGTGATTTCCGCATCCGCCTCAGGCGCGAAGTGCGGACGGGGCGGACCGGAGGTTCGGGGGTGAAACCGATGGAAGACCAGCGTGCGAGTCGGATCGATGTTCTCCACTTCGATCGGTTCGGCCGGAGGCACGTCGCAGGGGCGATCCGCTGTGGATGGGGCTGTCGTCAAGCGGTCCGTTTCGGGCGGTTGCGGATCGCCGGCGGAAGTGTCTTGCGCGGAACCTGCGATTTCGTCGGAGGACGGTTCAGGCTGCGGGTCTTCTGGCGGTCGGTCCATGATGGAGCTCGGTCCCACACGCAAACGGACGGAAAACGGAAAGGTCATATTCTAGCGCGACAGGATTCCGAATCGGCAACTTTTTTTCTGCAATTCGGCAGCAAATCCGTTTCTGCCGGCGGAAAAACCGGTTCGGGTGGCTCGCCTTCGGTCACGCTTTGCGCGACAATTGGCGTTTGCTTTGCGGGTGACGCAGACCGTACCGGGGCCAGTCAAACGGCGTCGCGGGGGGTATGCTGTCGGACGCAAACAAGAACTGACCGCACCTTTCGTATTTCGGATCCTGATCCCTTATGGCTTCTTCAGCGGCACGTGACACCTCTTCGGCGCGCGAGACGATTTACCAGGCAATCTCCGCGATTCGTCTGGTCGACCCCCACACGCACATCAATCCGCACACGCCCGCATCGAGCACGTTGGCGGACATTCTGGGGTACCACTACTACACCGAATTGGTCCACTCGGCGGGGATGCCGCGGCAGGAGATCGAGGAACCCGGCATCGGTCCCCGCGAGCTGGTGCGGCGAATGGTTCATGGGCTGGGCAATATCACCAACACCGCGAACTACCACTGGTTGCTGCAGATCTGCCGCGAGTTTTTTGATTTCAACGACGACGCGATCACGCCAGACAATTGGGAGTCGTTGTACGACGCGGCGGAAGAAAAAATGAACGGCGCCGGCTGGGCGCAAACCGTGCTGGACCAAAGCAATGTCGAAGCGGTTTTTCTGACCAACGACTTCGACGATGAATTGGAAGGCTTTGATTCCAGCACCTACATCCCCTGTCTTCGCACCGACGATCTGGTGTTCCATCTGGCCAAACCGGAGGTCCGCGGGCGGCTGGAACGTTGCAGCGGCGTGCCGCTGGACGGAACCCTCGGATCGCTGCGGGCGGCGCTCGAGCAACGTTTCGAGCATTTCGTTTCTCACGGCGCCCGGGCTTGTGCGATTTCGATCCCGCCCACCTTCCAGCCCACGATGGTCGACGACGGTGCGGCCCAAAACGCGTTGGACCATGT
Organism: Stieleria maiorica; assembly: GCF_008035925.1. Lineage (NCBI taxonomy): Bacteria > Pseudomonadati > Planctomycetota > Planctomycetia > Pirellulales > Pirellulaceae > Stieleria > Stieleria maiorica. The sequence continues at coordinate 8,771,517 of NZ_CP036264.1, read as the reverse complement.
CTTGCGCCACGACACCGGGTCCGAAGACGCACAGCGTGACGCGCTGTCGCGACGTGTCTTTTGGACGCTCGCCGAATTGTGCGATCAATACGGTTTGCCCTTCGATTTGATGATCGGTGTCAACCGCGGCGTCTATCCCTCGGGCGTCTATCAAGGCCAAGACCTGTATGACAGTCGGGTCTCGTTGATCCAATACAAAGAACTGTTCAACGCGTTCCCCAAGGTCAAGTTTCCGGTCTCGGTGCTGGCCAGCGTGACCAACCAGGAATTGGTCAGCTACAGCTGGATCTTCCCCAACGTGTTGACCAACGGGCATTGGTGGTACAGCAACACGCCGTCGTTCATTCATCGTGATGCGGCGGCGCGGTTGGAAGCGGTCCCGCGCAACAAGCAAATCGCGTACTACAGCGATGCGTACAAGTTAGAGTTCGTGTTGCCCAAGTTCGACATGTACCGTCGAATCTTGTCGCGGGTGCTGGCGGACGAATTCGTCGGCGAAAACGGTTGGAGTGAAGAGAAGGCGATTCAGCTGGGCCGTCAGGTGTTGCGTGGCAACGTCGATGAAGTCTTTCGGTCGCCGTTGATCGAAGCGGATTCCATCGACGACTCAAACGACGCAGCCGCTTCGCCGATCGTCGTCGCGACGTCTGGCGGTGGCGATGAATTGGGTTTGTCAGACGATGATTCGGAACTGTCGGCGTTCCTGGCCAGTGATTCCGATGCCGGCGACGATCAAGACGGGTTTGCGACTGTCACCGATGATTCCGATCGCACGGTCGGGTCGGAGAGTTTTGGCACGGTCGATCCCCTTGCCGAAACGGTCGCCGCGTCGGACGATGAGTTGGGGTTCCTGGACCCGATTCCGACCGCCGAGGAAATCGATGCGGCGGAGGTGGCCGACGTCGTGTTGGAAGATGCCTCGCGTGATTTTGATGCCACCGCGATGGAGGCGGAGATCGATCCGAGCCCGCTGGACGTCGGCGACCTGTTGGGAGAACAAGGGGACAACCCGCCCGGTCCCGATACCCCCGGTTCCAGCATTCATCTATTGGCCGCCGACGGAGAATTCACTCCCGACAGCGACTCGATGAAACTCAAGCCCGATCCGATGACCGGCGAGTTGCATTTTCCCGTCGGCGAAGACGACGGTGGCGATGAGGATGAGGGCGGGTTCGGAGCCGGCGTGTTCGACAAGTCGTGACGGACGGGCCGCTCGCTGACGCTTCCCGCTGGCATGGGATGCCAGCACGTGGCGTAAGCCAGTGGCGGGCGCTGGTGGTGGAGTGGACTGACGAGCCGCTTGCTGACCGGCCCGTTGAATTAATCAGCCGTTTGGCGCGAGCCTACGGGCACCAGTGCGTTTTCTTGGTATCGGAAGCCCGTACGCTCGCGCGAAACGGCTGATCCCACGTGTGATCGAACTAAATCAACAGGCCGTAACGCTTCCCGCTGGCATTGCCGCTCGCTAACGCTTCCCGCTGGCATGGCCGGTCGCTATCGCGGTCGGCGGGTATTGGGATCGTCCCACGATGGCAACTCGAATCCGTCTAGCGGTGCGTCGCTTCGGGCATCGTCGGGTGCGAGCAACGATTGATAGACGCGATAGTCAACGGTTTCGCTCAGGAACCGCAATGATCCATCGGCCAGCGCGATGTTCACACCGCCGGGGTGCAGCGAACTCGGGCGAGCGAGATCGTGGGCGTTGGCTTTGGTCATTTCCAGTGCTTCAATCGGACGCCCGGCGATCGTGGAATTGATGCGGTGGATCGGATTGATCGCCGGCAATCCGCTCGAAGGATCGTCTGATTCCCGGTGCCAGACAACGCCCTGTGTGTAGCGGCACGTCGGTTCATACGACACGTGCTCTTGGCCTTCGCGCAGGACTAGGTCTTCGGCATCGATGAACCCCGCGCGGTGCCACGGCATCGCTTGCAGGTTCTCGGTGAACAGCAGCGTGTTGGAGAGTCCGTCGGCAATGTCGTCGAAACGAATTTCGGGGCCGAGCGGAACCGTGTCGCCGTTTGGATCACGTCCCGGGAATTGATTGTTGAACACGCCGTTGGCCGCGGACATCGAGCGTTCAAAATGCGGACTCATCATCGGGGCGTGCATGCCTGCGTTACAGGCGTAGTTGTTAACGCCCGGAATCGCGGTTCGTCCCGCCGCCTCCGGGCACTGCAGGACGTCGATCGACGCGGCAATCGATTGATTGAACCCGATGCCGGCGCGACCTTCGGTCAATGGACCTTGCGCTGCGAATGCGATCGGGAATTTGTTTATAGACCATCGGTCATAGAGCGGTTGCTGATCCAGATAGGGCAACATCGCGACAACCCAGGTACCAACTTTCTGGTGTGCGCGCGTGCTGGAGAGTTCAACGTCGAGAGGATCTGCGGAGGGTGAAAGCGGGCCCGGTCGCCAATCGCCGTACCACCGGACGTATCCCGGCAGTCGGCCTCGTTGGGAATGGAAGTTCTGAGCGGCCAGTCCGAGTTGTTTGAGGTTGTTCAGGCAGTGGACGTTACGATGTGGACGCCGCACGGCATCAATGGCCGGTAGTAAAAGGAACACCAGCATCGCGGTCGCAGCGCCCAAGAAAATAACTTCGATCGCTCTCAGACGTCGTTTTGAACGAGCCAATGAACTGATCCTCGCTGATTGCTACGTTTGTCTATTGACATCGTAACAGGTCGGCGGCGCGATGGCTCGATTCTGTAAGGAGGCACACTCGAGAATCGGATGGAGGTTCACCCACGGATGGCAAAGCGTACCCACGGATGAAAAGCAGCCAGGGATCCGTGGGTACGCTTTGCCATCCGTGGGAATACTTTCACACGAGTGACATCAGCCGATTCGCGCAAGCGTTCGGGCCCCAGTATTCGTGGAGGCCCGTAGGCTGGCGCCAAACAACTGGCCCTAAGAGGGTTTAGCGGAATCGAAAACGCCAAAATCCTACGAACGAAAACGGGAACGAATCGACCGGTTTTGTGCAGCCCAGGCGGAGCCGGGGAACAAGTTTTGAAAGAGCGGTATGCACAGCATGCCCTACGACGCGCATCACTCTGCGGCGATGCGGTTGATGGCGTTCAACATCGCCAGGATCGTGCTTTCGACGCTGTCGGTGCTGACGCCGGTGCCGCGATACAGCCGTCCCTTGTGTTCGACTTCCAAGTTGACTTCGCCGATCGCGTCGCGGCCGAGTGTGGCGCTGCGGACGCGGTAGTCCTTGCAGACCAACTGCACGCCGGTGATCTGTTCGACCGCCCAGAACGCGGCATCGATCGGGCCGTCCCCCTCGGTGACTTCGGCCGACTTTTCTTCGCTGCCGTCACTGAGCGTCAACTTGACGCGCGGCGCCTGCTGTTTCGAACACGTGACTTCGTAATCGACCAGCGACCAGGTCTGTCCGCCGCTGGTGCTGATCTTTTGTTGGACCAGCGCGATGATGTCGCCGTCGTAGATTTCCTTTTTCTTGTCGGCCAACAACTTGAACTGTTCGAAGACGGCGTTCAGTTCCTCGCCGTCGATGTGGAAGCCGAGCGTCTTGGCGCGGTCGGCCAACGCGGCGCGGCCGCTGTGTTTGCCCAGCACCAAGTCGGTTTTGGCGAACCCGACTTCTTCGGGCGACATGATTTCATAGGTGCTGCGTTCTTTCAGCATCCCGTCTTGGTGGATCCCCGATTCGTGCGCGAACGCGTTGCGACCGACGATGGCTTTGTTGCGTTGCACGCTGATCCCGGTCACCTTGCTGACCAGTCGGCTGACGGGAACCAATCGCTGGGAATTGATTCGGGTGGTGCAGTCATAGAAATCGCCGCGGGTCTTCATCGCCATCACGACTTCTTCCAGGGCGGCATTGCCGGCGCGTTCGCCGATGCCGTTGATGGTGCATTCGATCTGGCCGGCACCGGCGGCGACGGCGGCCAGGCTGTTGGCCACCGCCATGCCCAAGTCGTCGTGGCAATGGGTGCTCAAGACGGCTTTGTCCATGTTGGGCACGCGGTTGCGGAGCATGTCAAAGATCTTGAAGATCTCCGCGGGCGTGACATATCCCACGGTGTCGGGAACGTTGATGGTCGTCGCCCCGGCATCGATCGCTGCTTCGACCACACGGCACAAAAAGTCGTGTTCGGTGCGGCAGGCGTCTTCGGGCGAGAACTCGACGTCGTCGCATTTGCTGACGGCCAGTTTGACACCGTCGACGGCTCGCTGGACGATCTCGTCGGGCGTCATCCGCAACTTGAACTCGCGGTGGATCGCGCTGGTCGCCAAGAACACGTGGATGCGGGATTGTTCGGCGTTCTGGACCGCTTCGGCCGCCCGCAAGATGTCCTTTTCATTACAGCGGGCCAAACCGCAGATCGTCGAACCTTTGATCGTTTCGGCGATCTGTTTGACCGCTTCGAAATCGCCGGGCGAAGCGATCGGGAATCCGGCTTCGATCACGTCGACGCCCAAGTCGGCCAGTGCGTGGGCGACCTCCAGCTTTTCGGCCAAATTCATGCTCGCCCCGGGCGATTGTTCGCCGTCGCGAAGCGTGGTGTCAAAGATACGGATCTGACGCTGGGATTGGGGATTAGTTTCTGGCACGGCTTCGCGGGGTGCGATTCTGGAGTCGGGGGTGGTGGATTCCATGACGGTGTCCATCAATAGGGTTCGGATAGTATGGGAAACAGGGGGCGTTTAAAAAACACGGGGATCCCAAAAACCCGGGGCATTCGTCGGAACAACAAAAAAACCCGAGTCCTCGGGGACTCGGGTTTTCGCTGTTTTTTCGATTGATTCCGCGTGTCAGCGGTTTGTCAATCGAAGCGTGCAAACCTTCATCTCCCGCCCGTCTGGCAGTAGCAGTAGAAGTAGTAGAAGGCTAAGCAAGCTAATGTTCATGGCCGTAGCGTAGATCAGGGGGCCCGGGGGCGTCAAGTCAATTCGGTCAGCAAGTTCGGACGCGGAAGTCCGCCGGCGGGTTCGCGCCGGCGCCCGCGGGATGCGGCAATGCCCGCGGGAAGCGTCACTTGTTCCCGGGCTCCGCCTGGGAACACACTGAACGGGAGGCTCCGCCTCTCCGGCAACGCATTGGGCGGGAGGCGGAGCCTCCCGGCAGCCCGTTCCAAGGCAGAGCCATGGAACGAGTCGATAAATCAACAGGCCGTAACGCCACGTGCTGGCATTTGCTCGCCTACGCCACCCCCTGCACCGCTTGCGTCGTCGCACTTGCCGCGGGGGCCGCCCGTTGGGCGTCTCGCATTTCCTCACGCAGCTCTTGTTCGGTCATCATCAAATCCCGTTCGTGTTGCCATCGGGCCAACGCGTAATCCACGCTGGACAGTGCCAGCAGCGTCGCGCCCATCCAAAAACAACACCCGATCAAGGTGTCAAAGATGGTCGTCGCGATCGCGGCCATCGGCTGCTGGGCCAGACCGACGAAGGTTGGCAGACCATGACGCACCACGCCGATGGCGACGGCGCTGACTGCGATCAGTTTTAGCAGCGTGATGGCGAATCTCCCCAGCGAGCGAGCCGAGGCCATCGACTTCAACCGCGCACTCGGCGAGAACCGGTCCAGCGAAGGAGCCAGTTTGGACGGCGTCATCATTAAACCGGTCTGCAGCAGGTTCAGGGCGACGCCGCACATCAACATCGCGACCAGCATCGGCAGCAACATCGTTCCGACCGCCGCAAACGCTTTGATGATCCGGCGCTGTGATTCCCACGTGTCCAATGACAACGTGATCGGTTGACTGAATGAATCGGTCAATGACGCGGTCAGCGATTGTGCCAACCCAGGACCGAACCAAGACAGCAAACACGTCGTCACCAGCAAGGAACCGGCAGAGACCACGTCGCTGCTGCGCGGTGCCCTGCCCTGCTCTTTCGCTTGCTTGCGTCGGCGTGGAGTCGGCGGATGAATCTTTTCGGACATCAGTGATTCGGGTAGTGGGCGAGGCGACGAGCCCTTTCGGAATGCGAACTGCGAGGACTGCTCACGTCGTCCACTACTTCAACCTCAGCCTCGCGATCGCGTTGGAAAGTTCGGTTTCGAAGACCAATCCCGCCGATCCGATCGTCAATGCCATCAGCAACAACGCCGCCATCACGTTGATGTTCAATCCGATCGCCAAGACATTCAATTGCGGAGCGGTCCGGCTGACCAACGCCACGACTAAATTGGTCAGCATCACGCAGGCGACCACCGGCGCGGCGACGCGAAGGCCTGATTCGATCCCGATGGCCAAATGATCGATCACCAATGCGGACAGCGTTTGATCAATCGAGACGGTCATCGGCGGAAACCGGTGAAAGCTGGTCAGCAACGCATCGATCAGTAAACGATGCCCGCCGACGGCGAACAGGACTGCCGTCACCAACAGCCCCAGCAACCGCGAAAGTTGCGGGACGGGCTCGCCGCTGGACGGATCGGCGGTTTGCGCCAACTGCATGCCCGTCGCGTTGGAAATCAGTTCGCCGGCCAGGGAGACGCCCGAGACCAGCAGTTGAACCACGCCACCGATGATCATCCCAAAGATGACTTCACGTCCGGCGGAAAAGAGGATCTCGATTCCGGCAAGCTCGGTTCCGGCAGAGGGAACCGCGGTGCCGACGCCGGGTACCAGCACCAGCGTGATCGCGAGTACCAACAGCACACGAATTCGCATCGGCAGCCCGCCGGAAAGGACCGGCAACGCGACGACCAGTCCGCCAAGCCGGGCGGCGACCATCGCAAAGACCATCAGCTGGTGCAGCAGCCATTGTCCGGTCACGTCGCCGAGCGTGTCGTAGAAATTCATCGAGCAATACTTACGGCGAACCGACGAACATGGTCTGGGTGAATTCGATCATCCGCGAAAACATCCACGGCATGCAGGCCAACAGCACCAGGCTGGACACGATCAATTTGGGCACAAAGGAAATCGATTGATCTTGGATTTGAAACAGCGTTTGCAACAGCCCGGTCACGATGCCGACGACCGCGCCGATCAACAACACGGGGGCGGCCAACAACGCGGCCAGCATCAACGCCTGGCGGCACAGGTCAACGGCTTGGCTGGAATCGAGCGTCATCTAACCCACCGGTCCAAAACTGGCCAACAACATTCCCACGACCAAGTGCCAGCCATTGACCAGCACGAACAACAACAGTTTCAGCGGCAGCGAGATCATCGCCGGCGGCAGCATGAACATCCCCATCGACATCGTCACGCTGGCGACCACGATGTCGACGACCAGGAACGGCAGGTAGATGCTGAATCCCATCAAGAACGCGATCTTCAGCTCGCTGATCACGAACGCCGGTAACAGCACTCGGATCGGGATGTCGGCAAAGGAACTTGGGGTCGGCCCGTCCGGGACGGCGTGTCGGTAAAACAGGACCACGTCGGCGTGGTTCTTCGCCGCGGCAATTTGTTTCGACATGAATTCGCGGACCGGCAACGCGCCGGCTTCATAGGCCTCCGCCAGCGTCATCTCCGTGTCCGGATCGGTGTAGGGTTTGATCGCTTCGTCGTAGACGCGGGTCCAGACCGGTGTCATCACCAACAGCGTCATGAACAATGAAATGCTGGTCAGCACCTGCGTCGGCGGCAAGGCCTGTAACCCGATCGCTTGTCGCAGCAGCGAAAGCACGACGATGATGCGGATGTAACAGGTCGTCATTAACAGGATCGCGGGGGCGAGCGAAATCACCGACAGCAACAACATCGTTTGGATGCTGCCGCCGACTTTGTCGGGGCTGGCCCACGATTCGGGGCCGCCGGCGATGGTTTCGATCGCCTCGGCCGACAGCGAGATCGTCGGCCGTGAAACTAACTGTGGAACTGAGTCGTCGGCCGCGACCGCCCTGCCCTGCCCCGGCAGATTGCCCTGCCCCGGCTGATTGCCCTGCCCCGGGAGATTTCCCTGCTCCGGGAAGTCGAGGCTGCCGCCCTGCTCTGCGGTCACCCTGCCCGGACACAGCAGTGTCAGCAGCACCAGGGGCAGCAAGAGTGGCAGGAAGCGGTTCAAGATCGGGACCGGGTCGCGAGTGGGTCGGCGGACGCGGCGACCCCGTCGGCCGCCAGCGACCGGGACTTTAGGAAAAAGCACGCAGAAATCGAAAGATTAGTTTTCGACTTGTTCCCGGGCGGAGCCCGGGAACGAGAGCGGCTGGCATGGGATGCCCGCGCGTGGCGTGAGCCAGTGGCGGGCGCTGGTGGTGGAGTTGATTCCCGGGCCGCTCGCTGACCGGCCTGTTGATTTAATTCGATCACACGTGGGATCAGCCGTTTCGCGCAAGCGTACGGGCCTCCAATACCAAGAAAATGCACTGTCGCCCGTAGGCTCGCGCCAAACGGCTGATTAAATCAACAGGTCGTGACGCTTCCCGCTGGCATGGGATGCCAGCACGTGGCGTGAGCCAGTGGCGGGCGCTGGTGGTGGAGTTGATTCGCGGGCCGCTCGCTGACGCTTCCCGCTGGCATGGGATGCCCGCACGTGGCGTGAGCCGGTGGCGGGCGTTTGTGGTGGAGTTGATTCCCGGGCCGCTCGCTGACCGGCCTGTTGATTTAATTCGATCACACGTGGGATCAGCCGTTTCGCGCAAGCGTACGGGCCTCCAATACCAAGAAAATGCACTGTCGCCCGTAGGCTCGCGCAAAACGGTTGATTAAATCAACAGGTCGTGACGCTTCCCGCTGGCATCGCTGGGCTTCACCCGGCGTCTCGCAGGCCGGCGAAGTAGGCGTCGTAGCCGGCCAGCGTGCTGCCCGGGACCAGCAACGTGGTCGAATCGGGAAACGTCACGCGGCAATCGCTGCGGACATACCCGGCGACCTTTTCGATTCTCGTGTCGGCGATCGGGCAGCGGGACACGACGAACAGCTTGGTGGTCGACTGGTCCGTGTCCGTCTGAATCCGAAAGCAGATCAGCGACGAACCGATTCTCGCAAGCGCAACGGCCTGCTCGGTGGACTCGATCCTGGCATCGCTGAACACGCAGCGGATCGACTCGCCGGTGCCGGATTGGCCGGCCAAGTAGTGCAGTGCCGCGGCGATCTCGGGGGACAGGCTGGGCGGATTGGGTTTGCCCAGCAGGTGCGCCGCGTCGGATTGGCGATAGCATTTGATCGCGGCTTCGGCATCGGCGCGGAGGAAGTACGCGGACACGCGGAGGGCGTTCTCGCCGGGCCAAGTGGCCAGTTGGACGCCATCGTCTTCGACTCCAGGTCCCGTCTCCAGCAGCGATGGCGATTTGCGACCCGCGGCCGCCAACTCGATCAGATCACTGAGATAACGCACGCAGACTTCGCTATCCGGATTCACGTCGGGCGGGTGATACAAGAACGGCGGATCGGATTCCAGTTCTCGGGACAATCTCGCGCGAGTGGAGGAATCGATCGCATTCCAGGTCTTGGTGGACTCGATCCGACCGATGGCGGCGTCGGGTTCGTCGCCGAAGTGCTGCAACGCAAACGCCGCCAACGCCACGACCGCACGCTCGGATTGTTCCTCGGCCGACGCACTGACTTGGCCGGCGCGGAATTGGATTTCCAACCGGTCGGCGGCCGCGGACTGCCAGGCATCGATCAGCGATTTTTGCGGTCGATTGCGTTTGTCAACCAAGACGTGACTGAGCAAGAACGCTTCCAAACGCTCGGCAACGATCCTGCGGTCGGATGCGGACAAGGATTGCGCGGGCTGGTAGTTGGCCGGCCGGGACGTCGTGCCGTCGGCCAGGTGCCGCATCAGCGAAACGCGTCCGTATTCGTCGCGCAGATTCAGTGCCGCCAACTGTTTCATCGCCGCCACGCGGGCGGAATCGGAAATGCCCAATTCGCCGGCCAGGTGCACCAGTTCGACGCCGTAGATCCAGTGCACATCGCGGTAGCGGACCATCGGGCTGTAGATGGATGCGACTTCGATCGCGATGATTTCGACCAGTTGCCGGATCAGCCCGACGGCTTGTTGGTCCAGCACGTGCTCGCCCAACTTGGATGCGCCGTAGGTGGTCGCTTTGCTGGCCGCCCACCAGGCGACCAGGGTCAGCGGGTTGGTGCTGCTGACGATCCGCCCGGCAAACAGCACGCTGGAGGCGACATCGATGTAGGGTTTGGCGGATTTGTAGATCCCGAACGTTTTGACGGCCCGCATCACGACGTTGTAGATCGATTGGAAATCGTAGCTCGCCAGCCCTCCCGGCAAACTCTCCACGGCGACCAACAGTCTCAGCGAGGCGCGTCCGACGGCACGAGAAACGGCGTCGACGTTGGTTTTCAAGAGCGGCGAGGTTTCGCCGGGGCGATAGATCGCCACGACGTCGGAAACCAGCGCGAACAGGTCGCTGCGAATTCGCTCGTTGTCAAACACTTTGCGGTCACCGCTGTCTTTGCGGTACGCATCTCGCTTGATGCTGTCAAACAACTCGCGTGTTTTGGATTCGACCAATTCCAACAGTTGGCGATCGTGCCGGGCCATCGGGTCATCGGCCGAGATCGTGGGCAAGTCCTGTTGCGGTCGCGGACGGAGATCATCGGGGTGTTTGAAATCGATCGCGTCGGGAAATTGCAGCCATTGCTGCAGCGACAGGGCGCGGCCGTTCAAGTCCCGTTCACGCACCGCCAGCGATTCGGCACGCTGGTCCAACCATTCGGCCAGCCCCGCGGCGTCGTCGCCAGCCGAGTCGGCACCGCCCTGCCCTGCCCCGCCGGTTTGTTTGGATCCGGCCGCGGCGAATTTGCTTTTCAAACGGACCGAATCGACCAGTGCAGCGGCAAGCGGCAGCAATCCGAGTGCCCCCAGGCCGATGTTGGGGATGGGGGTCCGGGAAACGGCAAAGACGACCAGCACGATCGCGACGATCATGCCCGAGGCAAGCGAATAAAGCGGCAGGCGTTTCAGGGTATCGGCGGGCACGGTGGTGATGGAAGCGCGAGCAGCTGAGAGCGGACGAGTATCAACCCGCGGACGAGCATAAACGGACAGAGCCCGGCGATGCAGCGGTGTGACGGAAAATCGGTTCGCAATTCGTTCAATCCGCTGGAAACTTTGCCGGCAGACGCATGCGAAGCCCGCGCGATTCCCTTAAAGTGAGTTTTCGGGAGGGCTGTTCCCCGCAATGGTCTGCCAGGCGGGTTCCTGGAGACGTCCGGACGCGGATGTGATTAGAATCAGGTCGATCGTCTGGAACTTGGCGGATCCAGTCCCACCATCGAACGTCCTTTTCCTTCGTGTCGTTTGCCGTCGCGCCCCGTTCGCCGGGGTGTAGAAGACTCCGCCATGCAAAAACAAACTTCCGGATCTCTGTCTCAGGTTCAATCTGCCGGTCCGATTCCGACGCTGCCCGACTACCAGTCGGACGGTTTCTTTGACGAACTGGTGGACCAGAACAACCTCGCTCGGCCCGACGCCGAAGCCTTGGTTTCGTTGTTCAACCGGCTGCCGCCGAAAGAGTTGCTGCGTCGTCAGCACGCGATCGAGCAGGCCCTGTATCGGATGGGGATCACGTTCACGGTCTACAGCGACAAATCGGGAACGGAAAAGATCATGCCGTTTGATGTGGTTCCGCGGATCGTTTCGGCGATTCTGTGGAAACACATCGATGCCGGACTGCGCCAGCGGATCCGCGCGCTCAATCGATTTTTGTGCGACGTCTACAACGAGCGGGAGATCATCCAGGAAGGCATCGTTCCGGCGGAGTTGGTCGATACGGCGCCGGCCTACCTGAAAGAGTGCCGCGGATTGAAACCCTTCAACGACGTGTGGTGTCACATCACAGGGACCGATCTGGTGCGTGACAACAGCGGAACGGTTTATGTGTTGGAGGACAATTTACGCTGCCCGTCGGGGGTGTCGTATGTGCTGCAAAACCGCCACGTGATGAAACGAAACTTTCCGCAGGTGTTCGGCGCCTCGCGGGTCCGGCCGGTGACCGATTACACGTCGCGGCTGTTTCAACTGTTGCGTGACGTCGCCCCGCCACACGTCTCCGATCCGACCGTGGTGGTGCTGACGCCAGGGGTTTTCAACAGCGCGTACTACGAGCACTCGTTCCTGGCCCAGAAAATGGGGGTCCAGTTGGTCGAGGGCCGTGATCTGGTCGTCGAAAGCGACCTGGTGTACATGAAAACGACGCGTGGATTGCAACGGGTCGACGTGATCTACCGCCGCATCGATGACGCGTTTTTGGATCCGAAAACGTTTCGCAAGGACAGCGTGCTGGGCGTGGCCGGATTGATGGACGCCTACCGCGCCGGCAACGTGACGCTGGCCAATGCACCGGGGACGGGGATCGCCGACGACAAAGTGATCTATGCGTTCGTCCCGGACATGATCAAGTATTACTTGGACGAAGAACCGATCTTGCCGAACGTGCCGACCTATGTGTGTCAAAAGGACGAGGATCGGGAGTACGTGTTGGCGCACATGGATGAATTGGTGATCAAGGCGGCCGGGGAATCGGGCGGCTATGGGATTCTGATCGGGCCCCAGGCGACGCAAGAAGAACGTGACGCGTTTGCCAAAAAAATCAACGAGGACCCGCGGAACTGGATCGCCCAGCCGACGCTGCAACTCTCTCGCGCCCCCACCGTCGTCGACGATCATCTGGAAGGACGCCACGTCGATTTGCGACCCTACATTCTGTGCAGCCGTCCCGATGACGTTTGGGTCTTGCCGGGCGGGCTGACCCGCGTGGCGCTACGAAAAGGATCGTTGGTCGTCAATTCATCTCAAGGCGGCGGCAGCAAGGACACCTGGGTGGTCGCCGAACAAGGGCAAGCGATCGCTTCGGTGCACGGTGACGACACCGACCCACCCGAGCACTGACACTTCGAGCAATGACGGACCGGCCGATGAGAGTTGGCCATTGACAATTGGAACGGCTCGTCCGAATCAAGCGAGCCGAAGGAAACGTAGACGAGAACCGTCGGGGGACCGACGGGGGACAACCTAGCAGAGCCAAAGATGCTTTCACGTGTTGCTGAATCGATTTATTGGATGAGCCGTCAGGCCGAGCGGGCTGAGAATCTGGCTCGTTTCATCGAAGTGACCTTGCACATGACGTTGGACCAGCCGGAATACCTGGTCGATCCCTGGGAACCGCTGGTCCAGGTGACCGGGGACAACGAGTGGTTCAAGAAAAAGTACGGCAAAGCGACGTGTCAGAATGTGGTGCAGTTTCTGGCATTCGATGGTGAGTATCACAGTTCGATGTTGACGTGTTTGCGGGCCTCGCGTGAGAACGCGCGGAGCGTTCGCGAAGCGTTGTCGACCGAGGCCTTCGAACAGCTGAACAATTTTTATCATTTCGTTCGCGACAGCAGCCCGCCGCAGTTGACCGATCCGACGGCCGACTTTTTTGATCAGGTCCGCGACTATGCGTTGATGTGGACGGGCGTGCTGGACAGCACGATGGCCCACAACACGGCCTGGCACTTCATGAACATCGGGCGTTTACTGGAGCGTGCCGACAAGACGTCACGGATTTTGGACGTCAAGTATTTCAATCTGCTGCCACGCGTCGAAGACGTCGGCACCGCCGTGGATGACCTGCAGTGGTCCACGTTGCTGCTGGCGATCAGCGGTTTCGAAGCCTATCGTCGCGAACATCAGCTGATGGATATCGAAAAGATCGTTGCGTTTTTCCTGTTTCATCGTACGTTTCCACGCAGCATCTATTCCTGCATCGCCGGCGTGGATCGATCACTTCGCGAGATCGAAAGCGAATCGGAATCGGAATTGCCCGGCCAGGCCAGGCAGCGGATCGCCGCACTTCGCCACCGTTTGGAAAACACGAACGTCAAAGAAGTCATCGCCGGCGGCATGCACCAGTTCATCGATCGCCTGCAAGTTGAACTCAACGCCGTCGGTGATTCACTCGGACAAGACTACTTTTACGCAACTTACTCTGCATGACCATCCGCGTCGCTCTCCACCACAAGACTCAGTATCAATACGACCGCGCGATCGGGCTTGGCCCCCAGAAAGTTCGCCTGCGACCGGCGTACCATGGCCGCACCAAAATCGTCTCCTACGATCTGAGCATTCGTCCCGAAGACCATTTCATCAATTGGCAACAAGACCCCTTTGCCAATCCCGTTGCCCGCTTGGTGTTCCCCAAACGGGCGCGTGAATTGTCGATCGTGGTCGATCTGGTCGCCGACATGACGGTGATCAACCCGTTCGATTTTTTCGTCGAGGAGAGCGCCGAGTCGTGGCCGTTCAAGTACGCTCCGGAAATCGAACGTCAGCTGGCGCCCTATCTGGCCGCCGATCCGATGACGCCGCTGTTGGGGGAGTGGATCGAGGAATTGCCCAAAGAATCCGAGCGGGTGATCGATTTTCTGGTCGACGTCAATCGCATGGCGCAGCAGCGAATCGAATACAAGATCCGCCTGGAACCGGGCGTGCAGACGCCGGAAGAAACGTTGCAGCTGGCCAGCGGATCGTGTCGCGATTCGGCCTGGATGCTGGTCCAAGCCTTTCGCAATATCGGGATGGCCGCGCGGTTCGTTTCAGGCTATCTGATCCAACTGGCGCCGGATGAGAAACCGATCGAAGGGCCGTCCGGACCGACGGCCGATTTTTGTGATCTGCACGCTTGGACCGAAGTGTATTTGCCCGGTGCCGGATGGGTCGGCTTGGACCCGACCAGCGGCTTGATGGCCGGCGAGGGGCACATCCCGTTGGCGTGCACGCCGCACTACAGCGATGCGGCACCGATCACCGGCGGACACGAACCGTGCGAAGTCGAATTCCAGCACGAGATGACGGTCACGCGGATCGTCGAAGCCCCGCGGACCACCAAGCCGTACACCGACCATCAATGGTCGGAGATCGTGGCGGCCGGCGACCGCGTCGACGATGCCTTGGCCATCGGCGACGTGCGGCTGACGATGGGCGGGGAACCGACGTTCGTCGCCATCGACGACGTCGATCACCCGCAGTGGAACACCGATGCGGTCGGCAAAGAAAAACGCGTGCTCTCCAACGTCTTGCTGTTAAAACTGCGCGACACCGTCGCACCCGGCGCGCTGCTGCACTACGGCCAGGGGAAATGGTACCCCGGTGAGTCGTTGCCGCGTTGGGCGCTGACCTGTTTGTGGCGCAAAGACGGACAACCGGTTTGGCAAAACCCCAAGTACATCGCCGACGAAGGCAAGGATTACGGGTTCACCCACGACGATGCCCAACGCTTCGTCAAACACCTGGCCGTCACGCTGGGGATCGAGTCCAAGGTCACGCTGCCGGTCTATGAAGACACCTTTCACTACCTGTGGAAAGAACAGAAGCTGCCGATCGATGTCGAACCGACCGACCCGAAGTTGGAAGACCCCAACGAACGGGCGATGATGGTCCGTACGTTCACCCAGGGGCTGAACAAACCCGTCGGGTTCGTGATGCCGCTCAAACGCGCCTGGTGGCAAGCACACCCGGGGTGGATCGGCGGACGTTGGCCGGTCCGCGGCGAAAAAGTGTTTGTCATCCCCGGTGACTCGCCGATCGGGCTGCGGTTGCCGCTGGACAGTCTGCCCAAGTCCGCCGCGCTCTCTCCGGTCGACTCTCTGCCGTACGATCCGTTTGCACCACGCAATCCGTTGCCGGAGGTTCCGACCATTCGGCAAGACCAACAGCGAATCGAACAGGTCCGTGAGCAGCTGCGCCGTGAGGACGACAGGCCGCTGGAGGCCGAAGTGATCCCGACGGCGTTGTGTGTCGAGTGTCGTTTCGGCCGACTGCACGTCTTCATGCCGCCGACGCAAAACTTGGAAGACTATTTGGATCTGGTCTCGGCCGTCGAAGAAACCTGCGTCGATCTGGACCTCCCCGTGGTTTTGGAAGGCTATTTGCCGCCGCACGACCACCGCATCGAAATGTTCAAGGTCACGCCCGATCCGGGGGTGATCGAAGTCAACGTTCAACCCACGTCGTCGTGGCGTGAATTGGTCGATCTGACCGAAACGATTTATCGCGAGGCTCGCGAGAGTCGATTGACGGCACAGAAGTTCGACATCGACGGCATGCACACCGGGACCGGAGGCGGTGCCCACGTCGTGCTGGGCGGCAAGACCCCGACCGACAGCCCCTTCATCCGTCGCCCCGACTTGTTGGCCAGCATGATTCGGTTCTGGCACAACCACCCTGCCCTGTCGTATCTGTTCAGCGGCAAATTCATCGGGCCGACCAGCCAGGCACCGCGGATGGACGAAGCCCGCCGCGACAGCGTTCATGAGATGGAGATCGCGCTGGTGGAAATGGAGCGGTTCTATCGCGAGGGGCAGCAAATCATGCCTTGGACGGTCGACCGCTTGTACCGAGATTTGTTGGTCGATTTGACCGGCAACACGCACCGCGCCGAAATCTGTATCGACAAACTCTATTCGCCCGATTCCAGCACCGGCCGTTTGGGGCTGGTGGAGTTCCGCGGCTTTGAGATGCCGCCCAACGCGAGGATGAATCTGGCACAACAACTGTTGATCCGCGGGATCGTCGCCGCATTCTGGAATCAACCCTACAAACAACCGCTGGCGCGCTGGGGCACGTCGCTGTATGACCGCTTCATGCTGCCGCATTTTGTCTGGAATGATCTCGACGAACTGCTCAGTGTGCTCCGTCAGATGGGCGTCGATTTGAAACTGGAGTGGTTCTTGCCGCATTACGAGTTTCGTTTTCCCAAGATCGGTGAAATCGTGCTCGGCGATGCACGGATGGAATTGCGCGGGGCGATCGAACCGTGGTATCTGATGGGCGAAGAACCGTCCGGTGGCGGCACGGCTCGTTTTGTCGATTCGTCGATGGAGCGGGTGCAACTCAGTTTGGACGGTTTCGACCCCGCGCGTTACGCCGTGCTGTGCAACGGTCATCGTGTCCCGATGCATCCCAGCGAAGTGGCCGGGCAGTACTTGGCGGGAATTAAATTCCGCGCCTGGCAGCCGCCGCGTTGTTTGCACCCGACGATCGGGGTTCATGTGCCGTTGCAGTTCGACATCGTGGACCGATTCACCGAGCACTCGATCGGTGGATGCCGCTACTTCGTGTCCGATCCCAGCGGACGGGCTCACGAGATCTATCCGGTCAACGCCAACGAAGCGGAAACACGTCGCTCGGCGCGGTTCCACACCGGCACCGTGACCGGCGGCCGCCTGGTGCTGCCCGACCTGCCCCCGGTCGATTCGCCCAACGACTTCCCCGTGACGTTCGACCTGCGCAAGGTGGTCCGAAACTAACACGCTTCTCCTGAGACGATGCCGTTCCGGGCGGGTCGCGTGTGGGTGTGCAGGCTTTATCCGCCCGTTGTCGCTGCGGGGGACGTCAATTCTATTACAGCCGCATTTGGCGACCAATTTAGATTCTCTCCCTCTGGGAGAGACGGCGTTTGCGCAGCAAGCAAACGCCAGAGAGGGCCCACGGCTTGCGAAAGTCTTGGCGACTTCCGCTGCGATCAAATCCGTCACTCAAAAAATCGACGTCCGCGTGCACCACTCGGTTCACGCGGATCGGCCACGAAGACAGTTTGAGCCATCATCGCTGGTTGCCAATGTACTCGATTGAAATCGCCGAGTGAAATCGAGTCTCCAAGTCAGCAGTCAGCGCGTCGGTTGTCGCCGTTGCATTCGACAGGCGTCGGTTTGTCGAATTCGGCCGAGTCGACCGCGCACCAAGTGAGACAAGAGTCACGCAAAGACGCCAAGCCGCAAAGGCGCAGGTGCAAATCTTTGCGGCTTGGCGACCTTGCGTGAGCCCCTTCCAGCAAGTACGTCAGCGCACCTATCAAACCGTAACACTAGAGGCGTATCTCAGGAAACAAAGGTCTGATGAAATCCGGTGGACGCAATTCGAGCGCACCAATCGCAGTCGGGATGTCAGGCGTTGGACAACGCTGGGAACCGCGGAAGAGAGGGGACCACGAAACAGGCCAATCACACGAAAGAGAAATCGGCACCGTCGTCAGGCGTCGGTCAGCAGCGTGAACATCCGCCGTTCACCCAGTCGCGGCGAACGATTTTTCATTGTCAAAAATGACGACTCCAGGCCTGTCGCAGAGCGACCCAAGGCGTTCCAGCGGGCTGCTGACCGCGAAGCCGAACCGGAAGCCCGGCGGATGCCCAAAAGAATTGCTTAGCGTAGGTAAATCAGGAGCTTGGGCAGGGATAGATCACGATGCTCCCGCTTGCGGGAGCCCCTTATTTGGGGAGATCTCAGACATGTACCCGCGAGTAGGGCTTGCCCGAAAGGCGGGGCGGATGTCTCGTAAGGTCCACGACCGTGTACTGCTGAAGCTGATCGGCCGCTACCTGCGCGCGGGCGTGATGGTCGATGGCATCCTCCAACCTTCCACCGAAGGCACGATGCAAGGCGGCCCGTTGTCTCCCTTGTTGGCCAACATTCTGTTGGATGATTTTCACAAGGTTCTCGAACAACGGGGCCTCCGTCTTGTTCGCTACGCCGACGATTTTCTGATCTTCGTACGATCGGAACGCGCGGCCCGGCGGGTCTTTGACTCGGTGGAACGTTACCTCACTGGGACCCTTAAGCTGGTCGTCAACCGCGACAAAAGTTGCATCTGCCGAACCGCCGGTGTCGAATTCCTCGGCTACCAATTCCACGGTTTCGGCGGCCAGATCCGAGTGAGCCCGAAGAGTCTCAAGAAGTTCAAGCAACGGGCAAAAGAGATTTTGACCCGCAACCGCGGCATCTCGATGCGTCAGCGGTTTCGTGAACTTCGTCTGTACCTTCGGGGTTGGATCGATTACTTCGTCTTAGAACAACGCAAGAGTTTTACGCTCACCCTGGACAAGTGGCTGCGGCGACGCGTCCGAGCGTGTTACTGGAGCAATTGGCGCTTACCACGCACCCGATTGAAGAAGTTGCAAGCTCTTGGCGTGCCACACGAAGAATCCTACCCTCCGGCCCACTCGGGCAAGGGTCCATGGCGTCTCTCGACGACGTCTGGCGTTCACCAAGCTCTTTCGAACACCTGGCTGCAGTCTCAAGGCTTATTCACGCTCGAAGAAAGATGGAGCGAGCTTGCTCCGAAACGGCGAACCGCCTAGTGCGGACCCGCATGCTAGGTGGTGTGGGAGGGAACCCGGAGCAATCCGGGTCCCTATCCCGATCGGCAATGTTATGAGCATTCAGCATACAGTATGCTGCATACCAAGGTGAACGATCCAAGCAAGCCATAAGTCAATCGCCAGTCGGTCGGTGGGTCATTTTTGACCGGAACGAAGCGACGAAGCACGAAGTACAAAACAAGAACCAGGCCAATCGTCAATGCAGTCACGACTTGAGTCCGCAGGTAGGAGATTCCGAAACCGATGGCGTCCACAAATGGGATGGAGATGAAGAGCATTGCGACCGCAAGGTCCGCGACCCGCGCGCGAATACAAAACGCACCGCCTGCGAGCGCCGTCATTAAAATGATCCCGGGTAGCTGCAGTGAGAAGAAGGAGATCTGACCGGTCGCGATCGAGACCGGAAGACCGGCTTCGATCCAGGTTCGGCGAAGTGTGCCGTCTATCATCCACTCCGGCGAAAAGCAGAGCCCGATCGCGTCGACAATTGTCACACACGGGACAGCAGCGATCGCCATGACCGGAAGAATCAGCAATTCACGGATTGAAGTCTGCACGGTGTGAACATCACCTACGCGGCATAACGGGAGCGTTCAGTGGCGTGCGGCGAAGTGCCAAGCCTCTTTGATTCACCACTAGAACGTGATTCTAGCACATCTCGCAACCACGCGGCCAACGAGCACGTCCACTGCAACGCGTTGTTGGGCGGCGCGAGGGTGTCGCCGCATGTAGCGGAGTTAATCGGAGTTGCAATCCTGCAACGATCCTGCTTGAACCTGAGGTGCGTTGTCGCCCCGCAATCATCGACATGCTTTAGGAGGTCCAGCATGACGTATTCAGGTCCTTAGTTTGTTACCAGTTGATTTCTTTACCGATTCATCAGCAAACTCGCGCCGCCCAACATCAGCGATCACCTCGCACACGGACCTTTACGATTGAGATGGCGTGAGCGTGATGACCGAATCGGGTAAAAGTTTGCGTCTCGCAACAATGAGTGTGCTGGGGTGCATCGCCCGGTTCGTGGCGCCGGTCGGCACGCCGGCTTGAAACATCGTCGCGGTTTGCCAATGTACTCGATTCGAATCGCCACGGGAAATTCGAACCTCCCAATCTCCAGTCAGCATTTCAGGCGTCGGTTTTCAGCATTGAAGTCGTCAGGCGTCGGTTTGTCTTCGTCAGCCGAGTCGACCGCGCACCCGTCATACCGTGACATCAAGAGCGAATCCCAGGAAACGGAGGTTCGACGACATCAAGTGGGCCAAATTCGAGCGCACCCGTCAGCAGCATGGACGACAGGCGCCGGACCATCGCAGCCAAGTCTACCGCCGCGAACATCGGGCATATCCGAGACGCGGCGAACGTCTCACCACTTCAAAAAACTTGACTCCGCGTCTTCGGTTCATGCCATGGTTCGTTGGCTATTTCGCTGGGAACGGCTGTCCATCGTATGCTCGGTAACCATCATTACCACGAGATTCGGTTTCTAGATTTTTGTGTTTCCGGAAGTCCTCAGCCGCACCGACATCGTCACCTTCCTTCAGTCTACAGATTGCCCGACACAGATATGCCATCTCGCACTTGTCGTCCAGTATTATGGCCATCTCCGCATCGGCAGTTGCCCGCTTGTACTCGTGCTGCCTTAATCGTACGAAGCCACGGATAGCGTATGCAAAACTCGAATCGCTGGTAAGGTTGATTCCCGTTGAACAATCCGCAATTGCTCCGGTAAAATCACCCAATTCGGTTTTCGAAATAGCCCTCGTCACGTATATCTCGCTACGTGACATTCCAAGGAAAATTGCTTTCGAGAGGTCTTCGACGGCTTCCTCATGTTTCTTGGCTTGTTGTCGCAAACTGCCGCGAGTGGCGTAGGCTTCTGCTACGGATGGATGATGGTCAATAACATCATTTACAACATCAATTGCGGCAATGTGTTTGCCTTTATCGAACAATTCCCTTGCGTGCTTCAACTGACCGCGAGGATCGTCGAAATGCTGGCTTTCTTGTGCATCTACCGTTGCCGAGCTCACGGCAAGACAGAATGCAACAAATCCCGGGACTGAGATTGAGCGAAAACCTGATCGATCCATGACATTCCCCGCGAAGAGTGGTTCGAGACCACCACAAACCGTACTCAAAAGTCAACGAGCAAATCAATGGACGATCGGGTACCATTCGCTGGAATCGATTACGAAGTCCAACGAACATCAGCGATCACCTCGCACACGGACCTTTACGATTGAGATGGCGTGAGCGTGATGACCGAATCGGGTAAAAGTTTGCGTCTCGCAACAATGAGTGTGCTGGGGTGCATCGCCGGGTTCGTGGCGTCGGTCGGCACGCCGGGTAGAAGCATCGTCGCGGCTTGCCAGTGTACTCGATGTGAATTGCCGCGGGAAATTCCGGTGTCCCAATCTCCAGTCGGCACGTCAGGCGTCGGTCGTCAGCATCGAAGTCGACAGGCGTTGGTTAGTCTTCGTCAGCCGAATCGACCGCGCACCCGTCAAACCGTGACATCAAAAGCGAATCTTAGGCAACAGAGGTTGGACGACATCAAGTGGGCCAAATTCGAGCGCCCCCGTCAGCAGCACGGACGACAGGCGCCGGACCATCGCAGCCACGTCTACCGCTACGAACGATAGTGATAACGGGGTTGCGGCCAGACGATGTGAACTCAGGAAAGATGGAGTCCGCAACTCCCGTTCATCACCTGGTTCGCCGCATTTCCGAGCCGAGACATCGCGTGCGTTTCAGTCAACAAGCTATCGACAATCATACCGTCCCCTCAATCCGCGCGTCAGTGATTCGATGCATTCGAAGGAAGGATGAACTCGCAGTAGTCCAATAGGTCTGCACCAAGGTCGTCAAGCACAACTTCGGGTTTCGGGAGGAACGCCAAAAAGCACTCAGTAATGCCAAGAGAATCTGCAACGCCACGCGAATACTCCGCCCCACCGCGACTCCAGCAATAAAGTTGGTGTCCATCGGCATGCATTCTGCGGACATACTCCACACACGACGTCATCGGAATTTGCTTGGCTCCAAACGTTCGAATTAGCGTGTCGTCAACATCAATGTAGATGATGCGTTTGCGTTCCAAGTTCAATGCATCCGTGTAAGGCTTGAGTCAACACCTGTCGGCGAACGATAGGGTTCAGCGGGGCCGCGCGAATGACTCACCACTTCGTTGGACTTGGATCGCGGCCTCCGTTGCAACCGGTGGTTACCCGTTCGGTTTGGTAGCCGCAACCATGAAACGCTGCGTACGCGTCGAGGGCAAAGCGTTCGTGTGGTCCATCAGTCCCACAAAGTCGATGCGGAAACCGATTTGTTCGAGCAAGTATGGAACAGTCGCAGTAGTTCGGCAAGCAGCGAGTGGAAGCGTGTCCACAAGGCCGTCCCATCTGCCAGACCAGTCATGGCGGTCAAAAAGACCGTCCAACACGACAACTGTACCACCCGGGCGGAGCCAAAAATGCCAGTTTCGAAATGCGGCAAGTGGATCGAATAGGCAATTTGCAAGTTGCCGCGAGGCAATCATGTCGAAAGACCCCGCGTCGAAGTGCGATTGATCATCCGCGTGGTCGCAGAAGCCCCGAACGGTCGACACGCACTTCAGGTCGGGCTTCGAGTCAAGCAACTTGCTCATCGTTGCGCATGGTTCGAGAGCGGTGATGCGAAGACCGGAAACGCGAACTAACGCCAGACACAACGCACCGGTGCCACTACCAGCGTCGAGAACAGTCATGCCGTCAAAAAATGCGATGCAGCGATTGAGATCAGCAACACAAGCGTCGTGATCCGCAGAGGTCATTGCATTGACCCATGCGTCGTATTTCGACGCCTCCTCGGCGTCGCAAGTCGCAAGGTAGCGCTTTCGCGATTCCTGTTGAGTGCCACGATACGTCATGGATGCAATTCAGTCGGGTAACATCAGCGATCACCTCGCACACGGACCTTTACGATTGAGATGGCGTGAGCGTGATGACCGAATCGGGTAAAAGTTTGCGTCTCGCAACAATGAGTGTGCTGGGGTGCATCGCCGGGTTCGTGGCGTCGGTCGGCACGCCGGGTAGAAGCATCGTCGCGGCTTGCCAGTGTACTCGATGTGAATTGCCGCGGGAAATTCCGGTGTCCCAATCTCCAGTCGGCACGTCAGGCGTCGGTCGTCAGCATCGAAGTCGACAGGCGTTGGTTAGTCTTCGTCAGCCGAATCGACCGCGCACCCGTCAAACCGTGACATCAAAAGCGAATCTTAGGCAACAGAGGTTGGACGACATCAAGTGGGCCAAATTCGAGCGCCCCCGTCAGCAGCACGGACGACAGGCGCCGGACCATCGCAGCCACGTCTACCGCTACGAACGTCGGTGGTCACCGCGTCGGCGCGATGGACCGGAACTCAAAAACAAACTCGACTCGCCGACTGCGGTGCACCACTAGGTTCACGCGGATCGGCCACGACGACAGCCCGTGCCACCATCGCTGGTTGCCAATGTACTCGATCGGAATCGCCAAGGGAAATTCAGTATTCCAATCAGCAGTCGGCATGTCAGGCGTCGGTTGTCAGCGTTGCATTTGACAGGCGTCGGTTTGTCTTCTTCGGCCGAGTCGACCGCGGACCTATCGAACCGTGAAGTCAGGAGCGAATTTCAGGAAACAGAGGTCTGACGAAATCCGCTGGGCGCAATTCGAGCGTACCAGTCGCAGCCGGGATGTCAGGCGTTGGACAAGGATGCGAACAGCGCAGAAGAGATTTGTCCACGAATCACTCGAATGACACGAATCGATGTGCCGTTGCTGCCAGGCGTCGGTTAGCAGCGTGAACGGCCATCGTTCACCGCGGCACGGCGAACGACATTGTGTTTTCGGTTGACGCCGACTCCGTGCCTGCGTGTGCAACGGATGGTTCGCGCGTCCGGCCACGACGACAGCACGTGCCAGCGCCGCTGACAGCCAATGTAACTGATCGAAATCGCCAAGGGAAATCCAGTGCCCCAATCAGCAGCCGACATTCGGGCGTCGGATTGTCTTGGATCGTACTCGTACTCAGCAACGCGGTACTCGTGCTCGCACTCGATCGACAGGCGTCGGTTTGACTTCTTCGGCCGAGTCGACCGCGCACCATTCGAACGATGACATCAGTAGCGAATCCCGGGGAACGGAGGTCTGATGAATTCAGTTGGGCGCACTTCGAGCGCACCAATCAGCGGCATCGACGAATGGCGTTGGTTTGCTTGCGGCTGTTTCGAGTACGAGTACGAGTACCGGCTGACGCCTGAGTACGAGCACGATTTGGCAGCGTGAACGTTGGCGTTGACCGGGCCGCCGCCAACCAACGTTGACTTCAAAAAAGACGCGATCGGCGGCTCCGCGTCCAACGCATGGTTCGTCCTGGTTCAATCCCATGCGATTCGCATAGTTGCACCACATTCTTCGAGTTGCTTTTTCCAATTCATGAATTCTGCGGGCCATCCCTTTGAGACAAACACGGGGAGGTGTTCAATTGCCTCTTTCGCTTGAGTTGGTGTCATTTGTGTTGCAGCACGGAGTATCGCGAATACTTTTGGTCGATTCGGGCCGATACGGTCGATAAACAGATGAGGTTCATCACGTCCTTCTGTGACGGAGTATCTTTGCACACCAATCTGTCGTCGGAGTTCGGCGATTGCGGTTTCAACAGGTAAGTCAATGCATTCAAGAGCAATCGAAAGGTGTTCTTCGCAAATCCATGCCGCGCCTACGACGCCGGGGCAATAGCCACGCTTGGCGGCGGAATCATCAAAGTCCGAGAAATGCACGAGCCGTCCGCCTTCCTGAATGTGGAAGTATTGGTTTTGAAAACAGCGTCCGCAGACCGCGCAGTACGAAGGAGTCATCTTATCTCTGTGGACGAACATCAGCGATCACCTCGCACACGGACCTTTACGATTGAGATGGCGTGAGCGTGATGACCGAATCGGGTAAAAGTTTGCGTCTCGCAACAATGAGTGTGCTGGGGTGCATCGCCCGGTTCGTGGCGCCGGTCGGCACGCCGGCTTGAAACATCGTCGCGGTTTGCCAATGTACTCGATTCGAATCGCCACGGGAAATTCGAACCTCCCAATCTCCAGTCAGCATTTCAGGCGTCGGTTTTCAGCATTGAAGTCGTCAGGCGTCGGCTTGTCTTCGTCAGCCGAGTCGACCGCGCACCCGTCATACCGTGACATCAAGAGCGAATCCCAGGAAACGGAGGTTCGACGACATCAAGTGGGCCAAATTCGAGCGCACCCGTCAGCAGCATGGACGACAGGCGCCGGACCATCGCAGCCAAGTCTACCGCCGCGAACGTCAGTGGTCACCGCGTCGGCGCGATCGACCGGAACTCAAAAACAAACTCGACTCGCCGACTGCGGTGCACCACTTAGTTCACGCGCATCGGCCACGACGACCGTGAAAACCAGCGCCGCTGATGGCCAATGTACTCGATTGGAGTCGCCGTGGGGCATCCAGTGACCCAATTTGCGGCCGGCATTTTGGACGTCGGATTGCCTCGGAACGTGCCCCATTGGATGCTGGCTGGTCTCTTCTGACAAACACAATGGAACACCGTCCGATGCATCGAAAACCTTGAGGCACAGAAGGCTGGGCCTTTCCTTCGATGTCAAGCCATGTGGCAAACGAATGGATGGCAGACGAATGATTGCAGCTCGTTCTGCCGACGTTGATCGATTCTCTCCTATTCGTCTGCCAATCATTCGTCTGCCACATCTTCCACTTCGGGCGCACCAATTAAACCGTGGATGAATCAACAATCACTGAGGTCGCAGAGGGACACAGAGAAGAGGTGGGCCGTCGCTGCCGGGCGTCGGTTAGCAGCGCGAACGTCGGGGATCAGCGGGCGGCGGGAGTTGACGTTGATCTCACTAAAAACCGCACCACCGCCGCTCCGTTGCATCCCATGGTTCGCCGATTCCTATGCGTTTCGCCCGAATGTGGATCGAACGCAAGTGTGAACATCAGGAGAATTCAGTTTTTCGGATGCTGCGATGATCATTGATTCGTCACCACCAACATCCCACATGGTAACAAAACGGTTGATCGCTCGTTCACCGAATAGGCCGTCCCGCTTTAGATCGATCAAGACGTCAAGCATTGCGTCATATATCATGTTTGATTCGAGGTTATCGTCGCCCCAACACCGATTGGCGATCTCCGACACCAGCGAATTAACACTATCGTCAAAAAGTATCGTTCCAAATGATTGCCATTCCGGTGGGAAGTACGTTGCGAGGCCAACCGAGCCTGGCGCGTTGGCCTCCAACTCCGATGTCAATTGGTACGCGGGAAAGACGTGCTCGAAAGTTGCTGGAGCACAAACGGCGTACCCGCAGACATCGTCAAATTGACGCGTAAGTTCAGCGAAGTGCGACGAAATCGCAACGCGCAACGCGTTCTGTAATTTGGTTAAGAGTTCGGTGTTGTCCAAGTGCTTTATTTCGGCGAACATCAGCGATCACCTCGCACACGGACCTTTACGATTGAGATGGCGTGAGCGTGATGACCGAATCGGGTAAAAGTTTGCGTCTCGCAACAATGAGTGTGCTGGGGTGCATCGCCCGGTTCGTGGCGCCGGTCGGCACGCCGGCTTGAAACATCGTCGCGGTTTGCCAATGTACTCGATTCGAATCGCCACGGGAAATTCGAACCTCCCAATCTCCAGTCAGCATTTCAGGCGTCGGTTTTCAGCATTGAAGTCGTCAGGCGTCGGTTTGTCTTCGTCAGCCGAGTCGACCGCGCACCCGTCATACCGTGACATCAAGAGCGAATCCCAGGAAACGGAGGTTCGACGACATCAAGTGGGCCAAATTCGAGCGCACCCGTCAGCAGCATGGACGACAGGCGCCGGACCATCGCAGCCAAGTCTACCGCCGCGAACGTCCGCCGTTCACCGCGGCACGGCGAACGACATTGTGTTTTCGATTGACGCCGACTCCGTGCCTGCGTGTGCAACGGATGGTTCACGCGTCGGGCCACGACGACAGCACGTGCCATCGTCGCTGATGGCCAATGTACTCGATCGGAATCGCCAAGGGAAATTCGGCATCCCGATCTACGGAAGGCACTTCGGACGTGGGGCGTCAGCGTTGCAATCGTCAGGCGTCGGTTTGTCATCGTCAGCCGAGTCGACCTCGCACCTATCGAACCGTGACATCGGGAGCGAATCCGAGGAAATGGAGGTCTGATGAAATCCGATGGGCGCCATTCGAGCGCACCAATCAAACCGTGGACGAATGATCAACCACAGAGGTCACGGAGGGACACAGAGAAGACGTGGGCCGTTGTTGTCAGGCGTCGGTTAGCAGCGTGAACGGCCTGTGGTCACCGCGTCGGCGCGATGGACCGGAACTCAAAAACAAACTCGACTCGCCGACTGCGGTGCACCACTTGGTTCACGCGGATCGGCCACGACGACAGCTTGAGCCATCGTCGCTGATGGCCAATGTACTCGATCGGAATGGCCAAGGGAAATCGAGCGTCCCAATCTGCGGTCAGCACTTCGGGTGTCGGTTGTCAGCGTTGCAATCGTCAGGCGTCGGTTTGTCATCGTCTGCCGAGTCGACCGCGCACCGCTCGAACGATGACGTCAGGAGCGAATCCCAAGAAATAGAGGTCTGATGAAATCCGATGAGCGCAATTCGAGCGCACCAATCGCAGTCGGGATGTCAGGCGTTGGACCAGAATGCGCATAGCGGAGAAGAGATTTGTCCACGAATCACTCGAATGACACGAATCGTAGTGACTGGCGTGTCACGCGTCGGTTGGAAGCGTGAACGGTAAGGATCACGCGGCGGCGACGAAAGATCATCCACTCCAACCAACTTGATTTCGCCGCTTGTCGTGCATCCGTTGGTTACCCGTTATACGTTCCCACTTCCACGTCTCTTGAAGTCTCTCACCATGGTGAGGAACTCCCCCATATCATCTTCATTCACTTCGTGCTTATGGGCAAGATAGCACGCCTCAACTTGATCCATTTCTATCTTGTCACCCGAGTGAACCAAGGCAGAATGGGCATCTACGAGAAATGGCACTGGGCATCCCTTAAGACGCATACGCAGGATTGAAACAAGACTCACTTGGGCACCGGACATCATCGCACGCTGCCATGGCCAGAGAATCCTAAGAAACTCCAAAAGACGCATCGCTATGAAGGTCATTACGCACCCGACGAGCAATCCAGCGGCGAATTTGTCCATGGACACTTCTCGTCTTCGATCAAGTTACAGTAGCTGACATCAGGGTGCACGGCTCCTGTCACGGGTAACGATGAATTCTTGGCAGTCGGACTGCCGTGATCTACGCATATTATCAGCAGTCGGACTGCCGATAATGGGAACCACCCGATTGTACGGGGCCCGAATGGGCTATGCAATACCGCCGCCAACGATTAAGATCGAGAGGTCACTGGAATCACACGAGGGAGAAATCGATCATGACACTCCAACGGTATGACGCTTGCTTGGGATTCTTGAATTTGCCAGCAAAGGAACGGGAGTGGTTTCCTCGCTGGATGAAAGCCTATGCCGACTTCCCCTCTGTCGTCGCCGATCAGTCGGCGGCACCCAATCACACCGTCAAACGCGAGTTGGTGATCGCGTTTCTACAGAGCCTCCGAGACCGCAAGATCGAGGCTTGGAGGCGATTGCAGGCTGCCCGTGCGATCGAGGCCTACCAAGGAACCGTGCTCCAAACGAGCGAAGTCGATTTTCGGCCGATTCGGGAAACTTTGCAGCAGCTGGTCAGGCGACAATCCAGTGGAGCTGTGATTCAAGATCAACAGGACGCCAATCTGGTCGCCGGCGAGGGTAATGCAGGTGTCATCGATCAATCCGAGCCGGAATGCATCCAACGGATGCGGGCAACGATGCGCCGACTTCATCACCCCAAAAGCACCGAGGACACGTACGTTGGGCAAATCAAAAAATTTATCCGACACCTGGACGACGATCGGCTTGAGCGATTCGGCAGAATTCGCATGGATTGCTACAAGAACAAATCGCAAACGTCCGCGCGCTACACCAGTGCGATTTGGCAGATGGTTTCGGTGAGGTCTACCTGCCGTTCGCGCTGGCACGAAAATATCCAAACGCACAGCGTGACTTCGGCTGGCAATACCTGTTTCCCTCGCCAAAACTATCCAAAGATCCTCGAAGTGGAAGAGTGCGACGCCATCACCTGCACGAAAAAACGTTTGCGGTCCGATTCAAAGCGGCAATGAAGCGAACGGAAATCGTAAAAAACGCCGTGCCGCACACGCTCCGGCACAGCTTTGCCACCCACATGCCCCGAAGACGGGGCGGACATTCGTACCGTGCAGGAATTGCTCGGGCACAAGGATGTCAAAACGACGATGATCTATACCCACGTCATGAACCGACCCGGTCTGGCCGTGACCAGCCCCTCGGATCGGCTGGGGTTGGTTTGAGTCGCTGGGATGCTGATTGTAGAACCATTGTCCTCAATTGTTCTCCTCTCAGTCGCTTGGCTGAGAGGATTGGACGGGTGACCGCGTGGCGGTCAGGGGGGAACAGTTGGGGACAACGGTTCTACACTGGGACAACGGTTCTACACTGGGACAGCGGTTCTACACTGGGACAGCGGTTCTACACGTCGGCGATCGGTTCGACGTCGACGCTGACTTTGAGGGTGTTGGTGCCGCCGCCGAGGACGACGCCGCGCATCGGGCTGACGTCGTCGTAGTCGCGGCCGATGCACACCGGGATGTGGTCGGTCCCGACCAGACAGGCGTTGGTCGGGTCCAGCCCCAACCAACCGATCTCGTCACCGGCATAGACCTCGACCCAGGCGTGGGATTCATCGGCGCCGACCAGCCGTTCTTTTCCCGGCGGCGGCAACGTCCGCAGGTAGCCGCTGACGTAGCGTGCGGCCAGTCCCATCGATCGCAGGCAAGCGATTTCGACGTGGGCGAAGTCTTGGCAGACGCCGGCACGCAGTGAAAACGCTTCCTTGGTGGTGGTTTCGACGGTGGTGGCCGTGGTGTCGTACTTGAATTCGTCGTGGATGCGACGCGTCAGATCCAAGGCCGCGTCGACGATTTCGCGTTGCGGCGTGAAGGAGCTTTCGGCGTATTGGCGAAACGTCTCGGCCGGGGTGATGCGTGGCGAGCCGAAGCGATGTTCATCGATCTTGGGATGTCGCATCTGGTCCGGGCTGGTCGCCAACAGCGATTCCCAGTTCGGTGATTGTGTCTTGTCGTCGGTCGGATTGGCTGCGACGGCGACGACGCTTTCCACGTCGACGGCCAGCGACTTGTGGATCGCTTCGATCGAAAACGTGATCACGCGATTGCCGAAGTAATCGACATGTTCGTCTCGGCTGGTCGGTTCCGGCGCGATCTTCAATTCCGTCCGCTCGCAGGTCACGTTGCCTCCGCTGACCGGTTGCATCCGCACTTGATTCTGGCAGACGGCAACATTGTTGCTGTAGCGGTATTCCGTCAGGTGTCGGATTCGGTAGCGGATCTTTGCGCCGTTGTCTTCGCTCATCGCCCCGTCCCGGTCAGGATTTGTCTCGCTTCGGTATGGATCAGATAGCGGGCGTTGATGCCTTCGGCCAGTCGGGGCAGGTCCTCGGCGACCTGCTCGAGCACGGACTGCAGTTGTGCGAGCGTGCCGTCGTCGCCGGTGTCGGACAATTGGATCGGATCGGCGGTGGTGATGCGGTACTGCAGGTCCAGCACGATCCGTTTGATCGCATCGAGTCCGACGGGGCCTTCGACGGTGGGTAGTTTTTCGACCAGGGCGGCGATGTGATCGAGTTGGAATCGCAGCGAACGGGGATTGGTTTCGTCGGTCACCAGCAGGTCGATCACAGGTGCCAAGCGGACCAGGTTCTTGTAGCGTGACCGGTAGGTGACGATGCTGTCGGTGACTTCCAGGACGGCTTCGCAAACCGGTTTGCCGTTTTCCGTCGCCGGGCACAGTGTCGTGACCAGAAGTTCGCACAGGTGTTCGGCACGCTCGATCCGGCGGCCCAATTCCAGAAACTGCCAGGCGTGGGTGCGGACCAGGCTTTCGCTGGTCAATCCGGCCAGCGCCAACAGGTCGACGATCAGCCGGTCGACCCGTTCGATGGCTTCGCCGATGCCGATCGAACTTGCGCCCGAGGCGGTGGTCGAATTGGTCAGTTCGGCGGTGGCGCGATGCACGATCCGATAGGCTTCGGAGGACAGGCGGCCGCGGACGGCGATCGTGTTGTGCATCACCGATTCCAGCGTGCGAACGAGCCCGCGCGGTTGGTCGCGGTCCAGGACCGATGCGGGCAGGGTTTGTTCGACGTGCGGCAGATTGGCGACGAAGGGTTCGACGGCAAAACTCGCTTCGATCTGACCCATCGAAGCCAAGGTGCGCACCAACCGCTGGACTTCGGTCAGCGTGTCCCAGTTTTCCTCGCCGGCGATTCGTGCCAGCGTGGTCCGCATGACGCGCGAGATCGCTTCGGCGCGTTCGGCATAGCGGCCGAGCCAATAGAGGTGTTCGGCGACGCGGCTGGGTAATTCGTCGCCGCCGCGACGCAATTTGATCACGGTTTCCGAATCCGGCAGCAACGTCTTGGTTTCGTCGACCGGCGTGTCGCTGGTGACCCAGCAGTCCTGGGTCATCTGTCCGCTGACGGGCGAGCGAGAGAGTTCCAATTGGTCATGACCGACACGGGCCAGTGCACCGGGCAGCACCGTCACGCCGCCGGGGGTCAGCAATTGAAACGATCGCAGCGTGGCCTTTTGAGGTTCGATCTGGTTGCCGGTCCACACCGGAGTCTTGCTGAACTGTAACCGCTGCTGTGCGACGTAGTCCGATGGTTTCGCATGCAGTCGTCGCAGGAAAGCTTCGCGATCATTCTGTGACAACTGGTTCAGCGTGATCGCCGATCCGCCGGAGACGGCGAACGCGTTGCGAAAGTTCAGCGAGTCGAGGTGCTGCATCACGTAGGCGCGGTGATCCGGGTCGCCGCACCAATAGGTTTTCGCCGACGTCAATTTCAATTCATCGCCGAAAAAGAAGCGATGGGCCTGGTCCAGGTAAGGCAGCAGCGCGGGTGTTTGGACCAGCACGCTGCCGATCGCGTTGACCACCTCGACGCTGCGACGACGCACACAACGCAGCAGACCGGTGACGCCTTCGCGGGTCGTCGGGTCCAGTTCCAGTGGGTCGCAGCGGCGGTCCGACACGTGTCGCCACAGGACTTGGATCGGCTGTAATCCGCCCAGCGTTTTCAGATTCAGCTCGCCGTTGCGGACGGCCAAGTCGCTTCCTTGGACGAGCGTAAATCCGAGATAACGCGCCAGGTAGTTGTCTTCGAACTCGCGGTAGCTGCCGCTGGGCGGCGTCAGCAAGACCACGCGTGGGTTGTCACGATGGCTGGCCGCCAACGAATACAAGTGTTCCTTGAGTGATTCAAAGAACGACGCCAGCCGCAGCGTGTTGCTGTGCCGGATCAGCGTCGGCATGACGCGACTGGTGATGATTCGATTTTCCAGCAGGTAGCCCAGTCCGCTCGGGGCTCGCGTGCGGTCGCCGGTGACATGCCAGACTCCGTCGGCATCGCGCGCCAAGTCCGTTGCGGTGACGTGC
Organism: Stieleria maiorica; assembly: GCF_008035925.1. Taxonomy (NCBI): domain Bacteria; kingdom Pseudomonadati; phylum Planctomycetota; class Planctomycetia; order Pirellulales; family Pirellulaceae; genus Stieleria; species Stieleria maiorica. Next base: position 8,738,840 of record NZ_CP036264.1, on the reverse strand, counting down.
AGGTGCTGTTGGGGCTTTTCCAGGCTGTGGTAGGTACGTTTAAAGGACGGGTTGGCCCACAACAGCTCGCCCGGAACGACGCCTTCACGGATCAACCGTTGCGGTCCCAGCAAGTCGGCCAGCACGGTTTCCAACAGTCGCGTCCGTCCGGCCAGTGCGGCCGACAGGTCGCTCCATTCGCCGGCACCGATCACGAAGGGGACGACCGACAGTTGCCACGGGCGATTGGTTTCCTCGGGGGTTTCGGCGGCGTGAAAGGTGACGCCGTTCTCGCGACAGAAGCGTTCAATCGCCGCCGAGCGTTCTTGGAGCGCTTGGCGGCCCAAGCTGTTGATCTCCTCGCTGACCATCGCCCAGTGGGGGCGCACTGCTCCCTCGGCGTCGCAGCGCTCGTAGAAACCGTCGGCGTCGAGCGTGGTGTCGTTCCACAAGGCGTTAGATTGGAGCGTTGTGTTCAATCGATCCGTTTCCGGGCCGGGTGGAGGTTCGGTTGCCGCCTGGGAATCGTTCCCAAGCCATTCGAGCCGATACATCATAGCCGCCAGCGATGGATCGTCGATGGGAACGGTGTCGCGCGCGGCCGATGATCGGTCGTCACCCCCCGGGAAAATGCCAATTTGGACGGGATACAGGGCATATGCGGTGCCCCTGCGCCGCATTCCGACCGTCGCCGTGTTCTCTGAACTCGGCGAGCGAAAAAGTCGCCGTGTTTTCCGAACTCGGCGAGCGAAAAAGTCGCCGTGTTCTCCGAACTCGGCGAGCGCGAAAAAGCGAAGCTTTCCCCGCGCCGACCTCGGAGAGGACGGCGACTGTCCTGCCACATCAAAAACGAAGCCGCGGTAGCCTAGTCCATTCGTCCCAGCGACAGGATGCGTCGGTGTCCGGCCAGGTCTTTGATGAATCGCAGATCCCCGAGCTCGCTGATGTGTTCGGCCAGATCTTCGCAGGCGTCGGCGATCATCGGGCTGAGTTCGATGATCAGCCGGCCGCCGGGTTCCAGCCGCGGATACGCTTCGGCCATCAGCCGCTTGATCACCTCCGTCCCGTCCTCCCCGGCGACCAAGGCCGATTTCGGTTCGTGTTCGCGGACCGAGCGGTCGAGCTGTTCGAATTCGCTTTCGCTGACATACGGCGGGTTGCTGCAGATCAGGTCAAACGTCGCGGGCTGATCGATGCCCGCCAACAGATCGCAGCAGACAAAGTCGACGCGATCGGAAACCTCGTGTTTGTCGGCGTTCCAGCGAGCGACTTCCAGCGCCGGTTCGCTCAGATCGGTCGCGGTGACCTGGGCGCCGGGCAAGTGCAGCGCGAGGGCGACGGCGATCGCACCCGATCCGGTACCGACATCGGCGATCCGCGAAGGGCGATCGCTGATCGACATCGCTTTGGCACAGTCGAGTGCTTCGATCACCAGGTGCTCGGTTTCCGGACGCGGGATCAACGTGTGCTCGTTGACTCGGAATCGCAGCGAATAGAATTCTTTGTACCCGACCAGTTGTGCGACCGGGGTGCCTTCGCCCCGGCGGCGGACGAGTTCGCGAAACGCGGCGCGCTGTTCTTCATCGGGTTCTTGCTCGAACGCCGTGTACAGTTCGATGCGGCTGCACTGACGGGCGTGGGCGAGCAGGATTTCCGCTTCCAGCCGGGCCGAGTCGCTGCCGCGTTTTTGAAAGAACTCGGTCGTCCATTGCAGCAGCCGCAAGACGGTCCACGGCTGATCGGCGGTTTGCGATCGAGAGGTTGGGGAGTCAGACATCAATCCACCATGTCTCCGCGGAGTTGATCTCGATCGTATTCGATCAAAGCCTCGGTCACGGGGGACAGGTCGCCGGCGAGGATCTGATCCAGTTTATAAAGTGTCAGGTTGATGCGGTGGTCGGTCAGCCGGTTCTGGGGAAAGTTGTAGGTGCGGATGCGTTGGCTGCGGTCGCCCGATCCGATCAGACCCTTTCGTTGTTCGGCCTGTTTGGCGGCTTCCTCTTCGCGTTTCTTTTCATAGATCCGCGCCTTGAGCACTCGCAGTGCTTTGGCCAGATTCTTGTGCTGGCTTTTTTCGTCTTGGCACTGGACGACGATGCCGGTTTCGTGGTGGGTCAATCGGATCGCCGATTCGGTCTTGTTGACGTGTTGGCCGCCGGGTCCGGAGGCGCCGAATTTGTCGACGCGATAGTCGTCGGCTTTCAAGTCGATTTCGACGTCTTCCGGTTCGGGCATGACGGCGACGGTCGCGGCACTGGTGTGGACACGGCCTTGGGTTTCCGTTTCCGGGACACGCTGGACGCGGTGTCCGCCGGATTCATAGGCCAGGTCGCGGTAGACGCTGTCGCCTTCGAGTGTCAGCGTGATGTCTTTGAAGCCGCCCATGTCGCTGGGGCTGCTGTCCATCAGCTCGACTTTCCATTTTTTCAGTTCGGCATAGCGGCGATACATTTCAAACAGATCGCGGGCGAACAGCGCGGCTTCTTCACCGCCGGTGCCGGCGCGGATTTCCATCACGCATCGGGTGCGATGGCTGTCTTCGCCGCCGATGGTCATCGACAACAGGTCTTCCCACAGCGATTCGCGTTGATGCCGCAGGTCGGCCATCTCCGTTTCGGCCATTTCGCGCTCTTCGCTGTCCTCGGCTGCCTCGGCCATCTCCTTGCAGCCCTGGATCTCGTTGCTCATCCGTTTGAATTCGCGATACTTGCCGGCCAGCCGGGCCAAGCCGCCGTGTTCGCGTGCGGTCGCGCTCATCCGTGCCCCGTCGCCGAGCACCTCCGGGTCGGACATGTCGCGTTCAAGTTGCTCGAATCGGTCCAGTTTTTCTTCCAGCAGGCTGCGGATGGAACTCATGGTCGCAAGCGGTTCGTTGGGTACGTCGGGGGGGCTGTGGCGGAATGCAGGGAATCGACGAAAAAAACCGCATGTTCCTGCGAGCTGCAAGGACCATGCGGTTAGCGTAGCCTGGCGTCAGATCACTTGGGGCACCCGGATGGTCGGGGCGGAGTGGTCTGGCGGCGGAGATGAACCGGCTATTTCTTCTTTTTGCCTTTCTTCTGCAAGCTGCCGTAGGAACCGGCGGCGAACTTCTTCTGGAATTTATCGATCCGGCCGGCGGTGTCGACGAATTTCAGCTTCCCGGTGTAAAACGGATGGCAGGCGTTGCAAATATCGACCTTCAGCTCGCCGCCACGGACGGTTCGGGTTTCAAAGGAATTGCCGCAACCGCAGGAGATCGTGGTCGCTTCGTACTTCGGGTGGATGCCTTCTTTCATGGCATTTCTCTCGTTGTTTCTAGGATGCAAGCGGGCCTGGCTGGCGTACAGAACCGCGAAGCCCCACAAGATAGGCAATCGAGCCCCGATTCGGCAAGGGCTGTCCTGAGAACGACCGAAAACTCCGCCGGCGCGTGATGCGCGCCAGCGGAGTTCGCTTTCGTCTTCGCAGGTGGCGGGACGAGCGACGGGCGAATTAGATTCAGCTCTTGGGCAGGATCACGGTGTCGATGACGTGGATCACCCCGTTGGAGGAGTTGATGTCGGTTTTAACGACCTTGGACTTGCCGTTCAGGATCACGCTGCCGTCCTTGACTTCGATCTTGACGGCCGAGCCTTGTACAGTCTTGGCCTCATCGAGCCCGACGACCTGCTTGGCCATCACCTTTGCGGGGACGACGTGGTAGGTCAGGATGCTGACCAGCTTTTCTTTGTTCTCGGGCTTCAGCAGGCTTTCCACGGTGCCTTCGGGCAGCTTGGCGAACGCCTCGTCGGTCGGGGCGAAGACGGTGAACGGGCCCTTGCCGGAAAGCGTTTCAGCCAATCCGGCAGCCTTGACGGCGGCGACGAGGGTGTTGAAGGACTTGGCCGCGACAGCGTTCTCGACGATCGTCTTGTCGCACGTTCCGCAACCGGCCATGGCCGACGCACTGAACGAACCTGCCAAGACCACTGCCAACGCCATTGCTACAAACTTACGCATCGAAATTCTCCACAAACGGGTGTGATGAACAGCGTGGCGGCGTGCTGACAAACATCCGTCAGCAGGGGATGAATCGCGGCGACACTGTTTCACCGAGGTTGTTTTCTCGTGCACCCATTGTCGTGAGCCGGCAAGTGGTTTTTGGGTAAGAAAATTTCGGGGGTAAGAAAATGATGAATCGCACCATCCATTCGATTTCGCCAATTTTCCTACCTCCAAAATTTTCCTACCTCTCCACCTGTCACGGTGACGGAGATCAGGTGACGGAGATCAGGTGACGGATGGCAGAATGATTCGGGGCAGAATGATTAAACGCCCCTAGGCAGGCGGCTGATTTCGAGAGGGCTCCGCGTATTCGAGACCTCCAAAACCCCACAATCGAAAACTCATTCGAATTGCAAGGTTGTTACGCAGCCAAGACGGAGCCTTGGAACGAGTTAAAGGAGGCGAGGGAGCATTGACAGGCAGAAAGCCTATCCCACGGTGGGGCGCATGGACTGGGCGACCGAGTCGATGATGGCGTCCAGGTCTTTCGTGGCAGCGTAGCCGATCGTTTCGGCGATCCGTGCCAGGTCGGGGACACGGCGGCGGATGTCTTCGAAGGTTTCGTCGTAGGCGTCGGCATAAGAACGGAAGTCGATCTCTGCCTTCGGATTGACTCGCTCGATGACGCGTTTGGCGAGCTCCAGGATCGTCACCGGGGTGTCGCTGCCGATGTTGTAAACGCGTCCGTGGGCGGCCGGCGTGTCGACCAGCCTGATCACCGCACCGACGACATCATCGACGTGTGCGAAGCATCGGATTTGCGCGCCGTCGTCGTGGACGATCAGTTTCTCGCCTTTCATGGCCGCTTCGACGAACCGCGGCAGCACCATGCCGTAGGCGCCGGTTTGGCGTGGCCCGACGACGTTGAAGAACCGCCCGACGACGACCGGCAGTTGTTGTTCCTTGTAGAAAGCCAACGCCAAGAATTCGTCGATCGCCTTGGACACCCCATAGCTCCAACGCGGCTTGGTCGTCGCACCGAACACCAAGTCGTCTTCTTCCGACCAGACTTCTTTGGGGTTCTTGCCATACACTTCGCTGGTGCTGGCGATGAAGCATGGCACGTGTGCCCCACGCCGCGCCCGTTCGCCCAGCCGGTCCAGGATCAATTGCGTGGGATAGACGTTGCGTTCGATCGTCTGGATCGGCTGCTTGGCGATCAGCGCGACGCCCACGGCGGCGGCCAAGTGGTACACGCTGTCGGCGCGGCCGACGACTTCGGCCACCAAGCGATCGTCTTCAACCGATCCCTCGATGTACTCCAGGTTCTCGTGGTCCAGAATCGGATCCAAGTTCTTGCGTTGACCGGTCGACAGGTCATCGACGATCAGGACCCGTTCCCCCCGCGCGAGCAGTCGTTGAGCGAGGTGCGAGCCGATGAATCCGGCACCGCCGGTGATCAGATGGGTCTTGCCAGAGGGGCTGAGTTGCGTCACGTCTAACTTTCACTGTGAAATTGTATAGGTGTCCTGCACGACCGTTGCGGAGCTAACTGATACGTCACGAGGGACTGGAACGGTTCGCTGGGAAGGGGTTGTGGTGCGGAAACCGCCGGAAATGCGACATTTTGGCCGGTATCTGCGGGGATCCTCACGCTCCTGCGGCGACTTTTCGGACTGGGCAATCCCGAGGGCGAACTATCGACTCCAACGACACACCGCTAAACTGTGGCTGATGTCCCGTCTGTCACCCGGACTCCTTTGCCCCCAAACATCGCCGTGCGTTCTGATTCTTTTGTTCGATCCCCGGCCTGTACGACGCCGGCCTTTGCGTTCCTGCCCCGTGCGATTGTGGTCTGCCCGAGTGTTGCTGCGGCGGTTGTGCGATGCTGCTGTGGTTTGGCGATCACCCTGACGACCCTGCTCGGGTTCTCGAGCGGCGATCGGCTGATGGCGGCCGAGTCGACCGAGCAGTCGATTGCGTTGTATGCCGACGCGGCTAATTTTCAAACCGGCGGTGCGATCGAATTGGCGATCCAGAACTGGAAGAAGTTTTTGGAGATGTACCCGGACGACGATCTGGCCTCCAAGGCGGCGCACTATCTGGGCGTCTGTTACATGCAGAAAGAAAACCCGGACTACGTCGCCGCGGCCGAGGCGTTCGGGGTGGCGTTGGAAGACAAGAAGTATGAGCTGCGTGAGGAGAGTCTTGCCAATCGCGGGTGGTGTTTTTACGCGTCGGCCGGGGACGGTCCCCAGCGTGACCGGTCGCGTTTGCAAAAAACGATCGAGACCTTCGAAACGTTGCGCAAAGAAAACGCGAAGAGTGCCTACATCGACCGCGCCTATTTTTACAGCGGCGAAGCGGCTTATGGATTGGGCGATCGTGCGAAGGCGATCGAATTTTACCACCGTTTTTTGTCGCTGCCGTCGGCCAAGGATTCACCGCTGCGGTGCGATGCCTTGTACGCGTTGGGCATCGCCCACGAAGAGCTGGACCAGACCGCCAAGGCCGTCGAGACCTTCGAGAAGCTGTTGGCCGGATGTGCGGACAACCCGTTGGTCGTCGATGTTCATTTGCGACTGGGCGATCTGATGATCGTGCAGCGGGATTATCCCGCCGCCGTCACCTCGTTCGACAAAGCGATCGCGGCATCGACCGGGGATGCCGACACGAGTTATGCGATCTTTCGTCGTTCGTACGCGCTCGTGCAAGACGGCAAGCCGACCGAAGCCGCCGCCGGGTACGATCGATTGCAACGCGAGTTTCCCACGTCACCCTATGCCGCCAACGCGACGTTGGCTTCCGGGCAAAGCCTGTATCGCGGTGGCCAGATCGAACAGGCCGCCGCTCGGTTCGAGACGGTGCTGACACAGAACAACCCGGTCGCGGCGACCGAAGCGGCCCACTGGCTGGTGCGAATCAAACTGGCAAAGGGCGACGCCGCAGCGGCCGTTGCGATCGCCAAGCAACGGTTAAATTCTGGAGTCGAAGGAGACTTTGCGATCGATCTGCGCGTCGATCTGGCCGAGGCGTTGTCGATGACCCCGGCGACCGTCGCCGAATCGATCGGTGTGGCCGAGCAAGTTTACCGCGACGCGCCGAATGATCCCTTGGCCCCGCGGGCACTCTACAACGCCGCGTTCTCCGCTTTGCAGCTGAACGACTATGAAAAGGCGGGGAAGCTGGCCGGCGAATTCTTGAACCACTTTGCGTCCGACCCGCTGGAGAGCGACGTCCGCTTTATTGTCGCCGAAAGCCAACTGTTTACCGGCAAGACACAGGCGGCGGTCGACAGCTACCGGACACTGCTCAATACCGCGGCGGATGACAACGTGCAGCGACCGGTGTGGGTCTTGCGAACCGCCGTCGCGATGAACTCCATGAAGGCGTTCGACGATGCCGTCGCGCTGTTGAAAACGGAGTATGAGAGTTTGGAGCAAGCGTCGCACAAAGCGGAAGCACAGTTTCTGGTCGGTCAAGCCCACTTGATGTCTGATCGTCCAGCCGACGCGGCGGAGTCGTTCGGGCGAGTGGCGGAGGTCGCACCGGAGTGGTCGCGCGCCGGGGAAGCTCGCCTGCTGCAGGGGACCGCGTTGCTTTCGGCAGGAAAGTCCGACCAGGCGAAAGCCGCGTGGGAAGCGTTGATCGACCGAGACCCTTCGTCGACGATGGCGGACCAGGCACGTTACAAGTTGGGGCAGCTGGCAAGCAAAGCGGGCGACTACGCCCAGGCGGTGAAGTTGTATAGCCAGGTCATCGACGCCGGACGCGACCAAGGTCTGATCCCGTATGCACTTTACGGTCGCGGCTGGTCACACATGCAACAGGGGGATCACCGCGAAGCCCTCAAGTCGCTCGACGTGATCCTGAATCAGTCGCCCGGCCATGCACTCAGTGACGATGCCTTGATCGCGCGTGGGATTTCGCATCGCACCCTCGGAGATCTGGAATCCGCCCAAGCGGATTTGCAACGGTACTTGGAACTCGGGCCGACCGGTGTCAACCTGGGCCATGCGTTGTACGAGCTGGCGTTGGTGGATCAAAAGCAAGGCCGCCCCGGTGACGCGGCGGAAAAACTGCAGCGGCTTGACGACGAGGTCGCGGGCTACCCCGCGATGGACAAGGTGCTCTACGAACTCGGCTGGTCGTTGCGTGAATCGGGCAAGGAGCCGCAAGCGGTCGAGCAGTTCCGCCGTCTGCTGAGCGAGTATCCCGAGACGTCATTGGCGGCCGAGGCGGCCTACTTTGTCGGCCAGCAAAGTTATTCGGCGAGTGATTGGCCGACCGCGGTGAATTACTTTCGAATCGCCGCCGACAAGACGGCCGATGATGCGATGAGCGAAAAGGCGCTGTATCGCCTGGGATGGTCGTTGTTCAAAGAATCCAAGCTGGACGAGGCGAAACAGGCGTTCGCCAAACAGGCGGAGAAACATCCCGGGGGAAACCTGGCGATCGACGCGCGGATGATGGTCGGGGAGTGTTTGTTTAAACAGGAAGCGTTCGAAGAGGCGCTGCGGTCCTATGCGATCGGCCGGCAAAAGATTCGCGATGCCGACGAGAACGCTAACACCCTGCGTGACGCGGCCGAACGTCAGGTCCGTGAATTGATCCTGTTGCACGGCGGTCAGTCGGCGGCGCAGCTGAAACGCTGGGACGAAGCGATCGGTTGGTACGACGAATTGAAACAACGGTTCCCCGCGACCGCTTACCTGCCGCAAGTCTTTTACGAAACCGGGTTCGCCTACCAACAGAAAAACGACCTGCCGCAGGCGCTGAAGTACTTCGGTCAAGTCGCCGAGCAGTATCGCCGTCGCGAAGTCGGCGCGCGGGCTCGATTCATGATGGGCGAAATCTATTTCGGTGAAAAGCAATTCGACAAAGCGATCCCGGAGTTTCAAAGTGTGATGTTCGGTTTCGGCGGAGACAACGCGCCGGCGGAGATCAAGAATTGGCAAGCCAAAAGTGGGTTCGAAGCGGGACGCTGCAGCGAGTTGCTGATGCAGTCCGCCAGGACACAGGATGCAAAGAATCGGTCGCGTCAGTTCGCGACACAGTTTTATCAGTACGTCGTCCAGAAGCATGCCGGACACGAACTGGCGAAGAAATCCGCCGAGCGTCTGGAGGCGTTGCAGTAGTCGTGACTTCCAATCAGATGAACCCGCGTCGCGACGGCGGCGCCAGGCAAAAACGAATCACGATGGTCTGCTTGGTCGTCGGTCTTTGTGTGGCGTGGTGGTGCGGCGTGACAGACCCGGCTCGCACTTGGGCACAAGACGACCTCGGGCCGCCGGTCAACGCGTCCGACATCCAATCGGTCATGAATGCCGAACCGGTCGGCGACGAACCGCAAGCGGTCGCCGAACCGACGGGGATCGACATGTTGTCGCTAATCTTGCGCGGCGGTCGCTTCATGATCCCGATCGGGTTGATGAGTCTGTTGGTGGTCACGCTGGCGGTCGAACGGATGCTCAGTCTGCGACGCGGGAAAGTCATGCCGCGTCGTCTGGTCCGCGAGCTCCGCCGACTGGCCGATCCGGTCGAATCCTTCGACCCGCCGACGGCGTATCAGGCGTGTTTGCAGCACCCCTCGCCGACGGCCAGCATCGTCGGCGCGATGTTGATGCGGACCGGCCAGCCGCTGGGGGAAATCGAACGCACCGCGACCGAGACGATCGGGCGCGAAGCCGACCGCTACGCGTCGCCGGTCCGCTGGTTGACGCTGGCCGCCGCGGCGACCCCGTTGATGGGATTGCTGGGGACGGTCTGGGGCATGATCGTTGCCTTTCACGAGTCGACGTCGCTGTCGGCCGATCGCTCTCGCAGCGAGCAACTGTCCGAGGGGATCTACACCGCATTGGTCACCACGCTGGCCGGTTTGGCCGTCGCGATCCCGGCGGCGATCTTTGCCCAGTACTTGGAAAATCGAATCGCAAAACTGTTTCACAGCGTTGAACAACTCGTGTTCGACCTGGCACCCGGGTTGGCCCGATTCGACGGCCGGCGACGGTTGGACAGCGATGGCACGTTGATCCCGATCCAATACGTCGACGGATCGGCAGGCAACGTCACCCCACCGCCTCCACCCCCACCGTCGCATGCGCCTCCACATGCCGCCGTCGCGGATAGCGTTTCGGACAGCGGCAATCCGGCCAAGGCGAGTTGAGCGATGGCCGTTCAAATCAAACGCTCCAGCGTCGCCGGGACGCTCAGTCTGACGCCGCTGATCGACGTCGTGTTCTTGCTGCTGATCTTCTTCCTGGTCACCAGCGAGTTTGAGGAGGAGGAGCGTCGATTGGACATCGTGTTGCCGACGGCCACCAGCGCCGTGCCGATGATCGGCAAGCCTCGCGAAATCGTGATCGACATCGACAAGGCCGGCGAGATCTACCTGCGCGGACAAGCGACGTCGCTACCGGATCTGGAAAAATTGCTCAAGGCCAGCGTCGCGTCCAACCCGACCAACCAGTCCGCCGTGATCCGAGCCGATCGTGAATCGTCGTTCCAACCGGTCGTCAGCGTGATGGATGTTTGTAATCGAAGCGGAATCAGCGATTATTCCGTGACGACGCTGGAAGGCCCCGAGTGAGAGTGGTTTCAAATTTTGAGTTTTGAGTCAGTTCCATCTGTTTTCATGTCACCCATTTTCTTGTCTCCTCTTTCCCCACCGCTATTTTTCTGCCCCCCATTTTTCTGTCACCTGCCTTCTAACCTAAAACTTCATTTCCTCCGCGGGCCGATTTGTTTTGCGATTTGAATCTGACTATGACCGTCCTCGTGTCGAAAGCACGCCGACCGATTCGGCGCGGATGTGGCCGCTGGATTTGTCGGTGGTCACGCTGGCCGGTTTGGTCCTGTTTCTGATCGCGACCCCGTTCCGGTTTGATGACCCGCGTCTGTTGTACAACGCGACGACGTACCTGGTGGGGATCATCTGCGTCGCCGTGATTCTTTCGTTGGTCCTGCGGGCGATCACGTCACGCTTCCTACGAAAAGCGATCCTGCTGGGGCTGCTGTTCAGCATCTCCGTGCACCTGTTGCTGTTGATTTTTGCGATCCACTACGTCGTGTTCGCGGCCTACCAGCCGCTTGCTTCCAAGGGCGAAAAACGCGAGCGGACGCCGATCCGAAAAACCGTTCCCGAACACATCTTTCAGGCACCCAAGGAATCCAAAGAAACGCCGGACTGGTCCAAGCCGGTCGACGCGGAAACCAAGTCACGCGAGATCCCCAAAGAGCAGCGTCAATTGCCGCCGGTGGAACGATCGCAACCGCGGTTGGAGGTTCCCAAGCCGCGGCAGCCTGAAAACCAACCGATGCAGAAGTTTTTGATGGAGCGGAATCAGGCCAGCGCTAGCGAACCGATGCCGGCCGATGCGCCGGGGAAACTGGCGCGGCGGGAGAGCAACACGCCGGCGCCCAAGCCGCAAGCCGAGTCGATCGAGGTGCCCTCACCGGCCCAAGAGATGACCAGTCCCGTTCCGGCCGCACCGGCCGAGCGCAAGTTGGCCGACAACGGCACGCCGAGTGCATCGCGACAGGCGGCGGCACGCTTGGACATGCCGGCCGTGGTGCCTCGGCCGAGTGAATCGATTCAGACGCCGCGGGCGATGCCTGCGGCCACGTCGTTGAGCGCAAACGAATCGATGCCGACGATCGGCGATGCGGGGCTGGCGCGATCCAGGCGTTCGCGCACCATCGCCCAGCCGTCTGCAGTCGCCGGTGCCGCGCCGGCACCCGTCGTCGTTTCGGTGGCACGGTCCAGCGAAGACGCCTCGCTGATGCTCTCGCCGACCGACATCCCGACCGAGACGCGAGGCGAAACGACCGGGGCACAGATCACGCTCGGCCCGGCGCCCAGCTTCATGACCGAGACCGCTCCAGTTAGTCCGACCGGCGGCGCGCGGGTCGCTCGCAACACGCTCTCGGCAGCGGTCGGGGCGCCCAACGTGAACGCCGGACCGGCGACACAGGCGCCGGGACGCGGTCGTCGCATGAACGTGGTCCGCGGATCCTCCCCGATGGGAACAATGACGCCGGCCGAGTCGGTGCCGGCCAGTGCCGCGGGAATCGCCGGTGCGGCACCATCGGATCAGCTGGATGATCGGTTGGGCGCGAGCGATGCAGCGGTCGGACGAGAAGGCGAATCCGGTGGGGCGGCGACGACCGAGTTGGCGCCCGCCGGGGCGCCGGCGATGGCGTTGGATCTTTTGGCCGACATCGGGCCGGTCGGGATCAGCGACACACTCGCACCGTCGGCCGGATTGATCCCCAGCGACGCGCAACCGGAGATCGCGGCAATGGAATTGCCGCGCGAAGCAAGGCCCAGGCGCCAAGTCGGCGGTCCGGCCACCCCGGCGGGCACCAAGATCGCCGCCGTGGAATCGTTTTCTCGACGTGTGATGCGAACCAGCGGCGGCGCAGCGTCCAGCGCCCCCGGCATGGGAGGACCTGCGACCGAGGAGGCGATCGAGCGGGGATTGGCCTACTTGGCGAGCGTCCAGAACGAAGACGGCAGCTGGTCGTTGCAGGGGCACGGGGACCGCGTCATTTTGCGAAGCGACACCGCGGCGACCGGATTGTGTTTGTTGGCCTTCCAGGGCGCCGGCTACACGCACACCCAGCACCAATACGCCGGCACGGTCAGCAAGGGGTTGAAGTTCTTGCTGGACAACCAACGCACCAGCGGGAACCTGTACCGCAGCGAAAACGAACTGAGCGATCGCAACGTGATGTTTTACAGCCACGGGATCGCCGCCCTGGCGTTGTGTGAAGCCTACGGCATGACCCAGGACCGCGAGCTGCGTCAGGGCGCTCAGGAATCACTGAACTACATCATGGCAACCCAGCACCGCAGCTACGGCGGATGGCGTTATTCGCCCCAGGTCAGCAGCGACACGAGTGTCACCGGTTGGATGATGATGGCACTTAAAAGCGGCGACCTATCCGGGTTGGACGTGTCACAGGCCGCTTATGACGGGATCGATCACTGGTTGTCGCTCGCACGGGGCGACGGACCGGAGCAATTGGATCGTTACCGGTACAACCCGTTTGCGGCCGACACGCCCCAACAGCGACACGGGCGTTTGCCGACACCGACCATGACCGCCGTGGGCATGCTGATGCGGATGTACAACGGGTGGAGTCGCGAGCAACCCGAGATGCAGTCGGCCGCGGAGTATCTGTTGAAGTACCCGCCGCAGTTGGGTGAGCGACGCCGCCCGTTGCGCGACGGGTACTACTGGTACTACGCCACCCAGTTCATGTTTCACATGGGCGGCGACTATTGGGACCGCTGGAATCAATTCCTGAATCCGCTGTTGCTGGAAACGCAAATCAAGGTCGGCCCGGAAGCCGGTTCCTGGGACCCCGAACTGCCGATCCCCGACCGTTGGAGCGCGCACGCCGGCCGGCTGTACGTGACCACGATGAACCTGCTGAATTTGGAAGTCTACTATCGGCATCTGCCGATTTATGAGGACACCGCCGCCAAGTGACGGTGGACGGCCGAACGACTGATCCCTAGACGGCAGGCGATAATGAAGCACACGCCCCGTGTTCCTTCGTCCGCTTCCGTTTACCGGACTCTTGATCATGTCTGTCCTGCCCTGCTCTGCCCTGCCCTTCCGCGTCTTGTTGCCCGCCGTCTTGATTGCACTCGCATCGGTGCCGCAAACGGTCGCGGAATCACCCCACGACGTGGTGTCGGTTGCGGCGTCCAATCCGGTGCTGCACGGACTAGAGGTGAAGACGGAGTTGGACGAAAAGCGTCGCTGGATCAATTTTCGCGGTCCGAAATTGTACTCGTCTCCGCGGGACAAGAGTCAAGCTGACGACGCGCGGCCGAGCTACTTGAATTGGTACTCCATCCGCAAACCCGATTCTGAGGCGGTCAAAACGATCCAGTTGCGAGACACCTATAGCGGGTCGCAGTCGTTCGGTGTGCGGTTGGGGCAGCCCGCCTTTTATTTGATCCCCGCCCAGACGGTCGCCGACGGCCCGCCGGCCGAGGTTCCGGAATCGTTGGACCATTTCATCGCCTTCGAAATCGTCGACGTCGATTCGTTGGCGTTGCCCGAACCCACGCCTGGAAAGCCTGCGTTTGTTTGCGTGCCGGCCGAAGAATGGCATCATGAAGAGCATGTGCCGATCAAATCCGCGTCGAGTTTCTTGATGGTGTACGCGGTCGAGGCGAGTTCCGTCGACGGCCGTGTCACAACGATCGATTCGTTCGGACTGAACCAATTGACGGTCACATCGAAGGAGTTCGTTGCTGTGGCGGCAAGTCGCGTGCGTTGATTAACGTCGTAGCGGAAGCCGCCAAGGCTTTCGGCGCTCCAGGTGAACGACGCCGGGACGGAACTCCGCAGTGGGGCGCAAGTGAAAAATAGGACCAATACGACCAATAGGACACATGGGACGGAGGTGTGACTGGGGCGGTGATGTCCTATCGGTCGCATCTGTCCTGTTGGTCCTTTCTGGCCACCCGCCCGGTCGCCATCACACGCCCGTTCACCGCACGCCTGTTTGGTGGGTGGCACAATTCCCGATTCGCGCCGCGCAATTCGCGCCCCGCCACGCAATCACGCCGCTTCCGGCGAAACTCTTGGCGAGGTCCGCTACGGGACGTTTGTGCGCTGGTCGATGGGCCGCTGTTGAATTCTGCGGATTGGGTGAAGATGGCCTGAGGGGAAAGACGATGGGGTGGTAAGGATTGTGCTTGGACACCGGTCCAACAATTGGATTCCTCCCTCGGCAAGGACGCAGGCGTGAGCAAAACTGAGTCGCAAAACGCAGGCAAGTTTGATAGCAATCAGGACAGTCGAGTCGCGGACCACCGCGATCGGCTGAGCGGCATCCTCGCGGTGGCCGGTGGGGGCGTGTTGGCGGGCCTCTTTTATGGGGTGGTCTACGCGACCTCGTGGGGACCGCTGGAACGCTACTTTCTCGGGCACCCGGTGGCGATCGCGGCGACCATCTTATTTTGCATCGCGGTTTGCATCTTAGGGCTGAAGGCCTGGGCGACGCGATTGCAATGGGCGTTGCTGCGGCGTGCCGACGATGCGGCCCTGTCGCCCAAACGACAACTCGACTCGCCGACACAGGAATTCCGTGACCGTCACGATGCCGGGTTTGTCGCCCAGACCTGGTCGAGTGATTTGGCAAAACTGCCTCGCGAGGTGGCGCGTTGCCAGCTCGTTGTCCGGCTCCGCGAAGTTCTGATGCGCCAATCCGGCCGCGGGACCACCAAGCATTTGGCCGACGACCTGCGCGAGCTTTCGTCCCGCGATGCCGATTCGGCGCACGACTCGTTCGCCTTGGTCCGGATCATCGTCTGGGCGATTCCGATGTTGGGTTTTTTGGGGACCGTGATCGGGATCACGCAAACGTTGGGCGGTTTGGATTTTTCCAACGGCAACGCCGCGGTCGACAACTTGAAGAGCGGGTTGTACGTGGCGTTTGACACCACGGCGTTGGGGCTGGTGCTTTCGATCGTGGCGATCTTCTTGCAGTTCCCCGTCGAACGAAGCGAGCAGCAGTTGTTAGCTGCAATCGACGAACGCGTGGGTTATCTGACCGGGTTGCATCTGCCGGGTGACGAAGTCGCCGACAACCAATTCGAATTGCTGGCCCAGTTGTGCGAGGGAGTTCGTGCGGCGGTTGCAGAATCGTTGAGCAATCAGACGACGTTGTGGCGGCAAACAATTGACGAAGCCCAGGGGTACTGGCAGCAAGCCCACAACGTGCAATCGCAAAGCTTTGTTGATGCGGTGGAGCAAACCCTGACGCCTGCACTGCGTGACCATGCCCAACAGATGGAGCGTTCGACGCAGCGAAATCGCGAACAGCTTGAGCATCAATTCGACCAATGGCAATTGCAACTTGCGGCGTGGCAAGAAACCATCGTGGCCGGTGCCGACGCGATGACGAAACAGCACGCGGTGATGTTGGACCAAGTCGATCAGGCGGCGTTGGTCCGCGAGCAAGCCAGTTCGGTGCTGAATCTGCAGCAAACGTTGGCGGCGAACTTGAACCTGTTGGACGAAACGAACCGTCGCATCGATGAGAACATGGGCGCGGCGGCCGGCCAGGGCATGGCCGACGCGATGATCGTGCTGGCGCGTGCCGTGGACGTGCTGACGCGCGAGATGGTGGCGGTCAAGTCGAACATCAACCACGATGCGAGGCGGGCTGCATGAGCGGGCGTCGACGCCAGACCCTGTCGCCGACACTGTTCCCGTTCCTGGCCGTCTTGGTTTGCACCCTGGGGACGTTGATCTTGCTGTTGGCGTTGGTGGCACAAAACACGTCCGATGCGGCGCAGCAGATTGCCGAGACGGCGGCCGAGCCGCCGCCACACGATCCGGGACAATTGACCGTCGGTGACGTCGAGTTGTTGGTCGAAGAGGAAGAGTTTCGCTTGGGCGAATTGGTTTCCTTTCGCGACGCACAAACGGGCGATCTGGAAGACCGGCGTGACCAACTGGCTCACGTCGAAGATCACATGCGACGCATTCGTGAGCGGCTGAAACAGATCAGCCAAGCGATGGAGCAGGCGATGTCCCAGGACCCGATGCCGGCGGCGACGGCCGCAGAGGTGAAGGACCTGAAAGAGCAACTGGTCAAAGAGCAGTTGGTCGTGAAGAAGCTGCGTGAAGAAATCGAGACCGCCAAGCCGCGTTTCGTGATCGTTCCCCACCAGGGACCCAACGGCACTGACCGGCGACCGATCTATCTGGAATGCACGGCCAAGGGCGTGACGATTTGGCCCGAAGGCGTCACGATCACGCGGAACCAGTTGGAACAATCCTCGTCCACGGCCAATCCGCTGGATGACGCCCTCCGCGCCGCACGTTATCACGCGATGCAGCAATACGGTGACACGATTCCGCCATACCCGATGTTGTTGGTCCGTCCCGGCGGCGTGGACAGCTATTACGCGGCCCGCGCGGCGATGATGGATTGGGACGATCAATTCGGATACGAACTGGTGCCGGCGGATGTGAATCTGGCCTATCCCAATTCTGATCCGGTGATGCGCCAGCGGATGGAGTACGCGATCAACCAGGCGCTTGATCGAATGACCAAACAGTCGATCGTGCGATCCATTCGTGGATCCGGTAGCCGCCATCCCGAAGGCCGCTATCACGACGGGCCGGTGGGCAACGGTGGAAACTTTCAGCGTGGAACGGGAGCCGGCGGATCGGTCGCGGCGACCGAAGGGCAGATGCCGCCGAGTTCCGCCGACGAATCGCCTTCGCCGACAAAGGTGCCGCGGTTGTCTGTATCACAAATGGATCGCCAGGGCCGGCAGAGTGGATACCGCGATCATCGGATGTTCCCCACTCGAACTTACGGCGGCGGTGGCTCGGGGAATCCGACACCACTGACGCCCGAGGCGGCCAAGCAAAGATTGGAGCGGCAGCTGCAAGAGTCGGCGTCGCTGTTGGCCGAATCGGAAGCCAACGACAACCAGCTGAATCAGGCGGCCACGACGGCGGTCGGCCAGATCGCCGGCGCGAGCGATGCGGATGGCTCCCATCGCGACACCGCCGGGATGCAGTTACCAAGCAGCGGTGATGAACAATCGGCATCGGCCGTGTTGGCCCAAGGCAATGCGGATTCCGGTGGTCGTCAACGTGTCATTGGCAAGGCGAGCAGGCAAACCCAAGATAACCCAGGCGGGATCGGCCCGTTGGCCGGTGCATCGGTGGGAATGCAAGCGATGAACCAGCCCAAGGTGTCTGAGCGCATGAAAGCCAATGTGCCGACCGATGGCCAGAGTGATGCCGAAAACCAGAACCCTGCTTCGTCGCCATCCAATTCGTCCCAAAACCCTCGCCGCATGGTCCAGCGACGCGGGGCCGATTGGGCGCTGCCGAGCAGTGTGGCCTTGGGCCGCGGGAATGAGATCGTTCGTTCGGTGCGGCTGGAGATCTATCCCGATCGTTTTGTGTTGTTACCCGACGCGGTCAGCCGAAGGGGCGAAACATTTGCGGTCGGCCCGGACGGCGTCAACCAGGCGACGCTGGAATTGGCGACCAGTGTTCGCGACCGGATCGAGCGTTGGGGGGCCGCAGCGCCCGGTGCCCGCTGGTCACCGCAATTGAAGGTCGACGTGATGCCCGGTGCGGAGCAGCAATACGAACAATGGAGCCGGCTGATGATCGGCAGCGGGCTGCCGATCCAGCGTGTCGGCGGCGATCAAGGTGACGGATACCGCCACGCAGAAACCAACCCGCAAGGTGATTTCAAATGAGCGGACGACGACGCAGAGAAGGAGTTTCGGTCGGACACGATGCCTTTTTGGACATCGTCGCCAACCTGGTCGGCATCCTGATCATCTTGGTCGTGGTGCTGGGGGCACAGTCGGAGGCGATCCTGCGCGAGGCCAAGCCGAAGACGGTCCAGCCGGTCGATCCCAAGGCGCGAATCGCCGGGCAGGTCGAAATGGAAACGCTGGCCACGGTGGCTGCACGGGCGGCGTCGGCGCAGGCGGATTCGATGCGACTGGAACGCACGATCAAGCTGTTGGATTCCAAGATCGCACAGCAAGCCGAACGGCGGACAATTCTGTTGACGTTGTTGACCGAAGCCGAGGCGGCTTGGGAAGACGAGCAAGCCAAGTTGGACGATGCCCGCCGCGATGCGGCCCTTCGCAACGCCGAAGCGGAGGCGTTGAAGAGCGAGTTGACCGAACTGGTCGGTGCACGCGCCCAACTGGAAACCGAACAGCCGCCGGTCGTCGCGATCTCGCATTTACCGACGCCGATGGCCAAGACCGTGTTCGGAGAGGAGGTCTATTTTCGTTTAAAGAATGATCGGTTGTCGGTGATCCCGTTCAAGTTGCTGACCGAAGAGATTGGACGGAATTTTCGACGAACCTCGGGAAGCCTTCGCGAAGGCGTCAGCGATGCGGCGGTCGGGCCGGTGCGGGGCTATGTCGCTCGGTATGTGCTCAGCCGCAGCAATGAACTGGTCAGCGACGGCAATGCGATCGCCAGGATGAGTCGCGCGCGGGTGGTCGTCGCGTCATTCGAACCGCTCCAGGAACCGCATGGCACTCCGATCGAGCAGGTGTTGGCCAACGATGATTGGTTGGATGTCGAACTGTCGCGTTACCCGGCCGAGACGACGACGGTGACGGTTGCGGTCTATCCCGACAGTTACGGTTCGTTTCGCAAGCTGCGCGAAAAGATCTATGCCAAGGGATACGCATCGGCGGCGCGGCCGATCAAGGACGGCAGCCCGATCTACGTGAACTTCGCCGGCGGCGGGACGCGGTCGGTGGCTCAGTAAGCGGTTGGGAGTTGGGAGTTGGGAGTTGGGAGTTGGGAGTTGGGAGTTGGGAGTTGGAAGTTGGAAGTACGGCCAAAGGCCGTGCACACCCATAGCCTTGGGCATCGCCCAAGGTCTCCGTAGGAATTTGAACCCGATTGGCCAACGGCCATGGACAAACTTGTTGACGTGACGGATTAGTTCGTAGCGGAAGTCGCCAAGACTTTCGTTTTCAGGCGGCCGAAGCGGCTTTTCTAGCGCGAGCCCGCTCTGGCGTTTGCTTGCTGCGCAAACGCCGTCTCTCCCATATCATTGACGTCGATATAAATTACCATGGCTCCCTCTCCCCCGGAAAACCTGACTCGCTGAAGCTCGCCAGGTTTTCCGGGTGCGTGCGTCTCACGCCGTATGCGTGTGCATCTCGAAAACTACCCCAGCGCCTTGTCGCTGATGTCTTTGCGGCACCAGGCGCCGGGCCAGCGGATTTTTTGGACGGCGGTGTAGGCCTTGAGTTTTGCGGCGCTGATGGTGTTGCCGATCGCGGTGACGCCCAACACCCGTCCTCCGGCGTTGACGACGTTGCCGTCGACGGTGGTCGTTCCGGCGTGAAAGACTTTGACGTCTTCGACTTCGGCGGCGTCTTCCAAACCCGTGATCACGCGGCCTTTTTCGTAGCTGCCCGGGTAGCCTTCGCTGGCCATCACGACACACAGGCTGGGGCGGTCATCCCACTCGAGCGGTTCGATTTCGGAGAGTTTTCCGTCGGCCGCGGCGACCAGGACGTCGAACAGGTCCGATTTCAGCCGCATCAGCAGCGGCTGGCACTCCGGGTCACCGAACCGGACGTTGAATTCCAGGACTTTGGGGCCGGCGGCGGTCAGCATCAGCCCGGCGTACAAGACGCCTTTGAAGGGTTTTCGCGCGCGTTTCATCGCGTGGACGACGGGGACCAGGACGTCGGATTCGATTTTCGCGAACATCGCTTCGTCGACGATCGGCGTCGGGCAGTACGCGCCCATGCCGCCGGTGTTGGGGCCGGTGTCTCCGTCGTAGGCTGGTTTGTGATCTTGGGCGGCCGGCAGTGAGATGATGGTTTCGCCGTCGGTGATCGCCAGCACGCTGGCTTCTTGGCCGATCAATTTTTCTTCGATGATCAGTTCGTTGCCCGCTTCGCCGAATTCCTTTTGGCCGGCGATGCGGTCGATCGCTTGCAGGGCGTCGCTGCGGGTCTCGCAGACGATCACGCCTTTGCCGGCGGCCAGTCCGTCGGCTTTGACCACCACGGGGACCTGATCGGTCGGTTCGCTGTACTTGTCTTTGATGTATCGCGAGGCGTCGTCGGCGTTTCGGAAGGTGCGGTAATCGGCGGTGGGGATGTCGGCGGTGTGCAGCAGGTTCTTGCAGAACACCTTGCTGCCTTCGAGTTCGGCCGCGGCGGCGGTGGGGCCGAAGACGCGCAAGCCGGCTTCTTCGAGTGCGTCGACCAGACCCAGCACCAGCGGGGCTTCGGGGCCGACGACGGTCAGGTCGATGGCGTGCTGCTTGGCAAACTGGACCAGGTCGTCGACGTCGGTCGCCGCGATGTCGACGTTGGTCGCTTCGATGGCGGTTCCTGCATTGCCCGGTGCGACGAAGACCTCCGTCACCTTCGGGCTTTGTCCGAGTTTCCACGCGAGGGCATGTTCGCGTCCACCGTTACCGACCACCAATACTTTCATCACATTCACCACGGGAAGGGTTCAACCAAACGGATCGCTGATGCGGCAATGTAATTGTTCGGCGGAAAGGATGGCAGATGGTGCAGCGGGTTGGCTGGACAAACGTAGCTACCTTCGCCAGAAGGTGGATCAGCGGGGTTTTCCACGCTCTGGCGAGCGTAGCTACGGCGATCCGAGAGGCTCGGTCACGACGAATCCAACCCGGCCGACGGAACTTCGCGGGTCTTTACGGCGCTTTAGCGGTAGACATTTTCTCCTTTATGCGTATAATTCCACTCGACCCCCCGGGAATCGTGTTTCTGTCGCCCGCTTTACCCCACCCCACCCCCAGTGGCGACGCGGTTCCCGACGACTAGTTTTTGAGAAGGCGGCGGCCGGCTGAGTTCCCCGCTCTGGTTCGGCCGCCGCCTTTTTCTTTGCTCGTCTTGAACCAGGCTTTGTGAGAAAGCTTTCGATGTCACTCGCTTTTGATGTCGCTGCCGGACGCGGTCTTAATCTCGCCCCGCGGACCAATTACACTCGACGCGTTCGAGGCATCCACCCCTGTAGGAGTTTACGTGTGAACCACTTTGTATCTTTGACCCGATTGTTTGTTCCTTCGGCCGCCGCGATCGCCGTTTGCGCGATGCTGGTGGCCAGCCCACCCGCCCAGGCCCAAGAAACGGGCACGCTGCGGATGACGTTCAAATTGAAAGGGGCGGCGAAATCCTTTCCGCCGATCGCCCCCAACGTGGATCAGGCGTTTTGCGGATTGAAGGAGATTCCGGATGAAACCCTGGTCGTGAATCCCAAGAACAGCGGCATCAAGAACGTGATCGTCTACGTATACACGGGACGTCGCGGGACGGAGTTGCCGGAAATGGAATTGAAGCCGGAAACTCACGAGTTGGCCAACCTGGATTGCCGGTTCGAGCCCCACGTGTTGATCGCTAAGAAGGGCGACACGATCAAGGTCACCAACCCGGATAAGGTCGGCCACAACGCGAATTTCCAGTTCTTCAACAACACCCAGCAGAACCTGACGGTCCCCGCCGGTGGGTCGGTCGAGATTGAGCTGAAAGAGGACGAGCCGGCGCCGATTCCGGTCGCTTGCAATATCCATAACTGGATGAAGGCCCAGGTCGTCGTGCTCGATCACCCCTTTGCGGCGGTCAGCGATGAAGATGGCGTGCTGGAGATCAAGGGGTTGCCCGTCGGTGACGAAGTCGTTTTTCGGGCCAACCACGAGAACGGGTCACTGAAGGATGTGATCATCGACGGCGAAGAAACCGAATGGCGAAGCAGCAAGTTCGAGGTTGAAATCAAGCCCGGCATGAACGACATGGGAACGATCGAAATCCCGGTCGACGCGTTCGGCGGCTGAGCGACCGCGCTTCTGTCAAACCCTCTATCCCGCTTGTTCCTGGGGGCTGTGGCCGGGAACAAGCGGGAAATTGAGAACGCCTGCGACATGCGGGGGTTGATGGGGAGAGATCGGTGACAAGTCCTCGGACTGGGCTGGTAGGAAGATTGATGGGGTAGGAAAATTAGCCAAGTCGAATTGGAGAAGACATTCAACCATTTTCTTACCCCCGAAATCTTCTTACCTGATTTCTCCAGCGGATGAAAAACGTTTGGCCCGAACGTTTGGGCCCGAACGGTTGGGCGAATCGGTAGCGTTCCCGTTGGGAACGGATAAGCCCAGGGCGATGCCGCGGCTGCCAAACTGCGACAATTCATTCGGTTGGTCCAGGCCGCGGCGTTCGGTTACGCTGCTGCAATGAGATCAACCGTCGACAAAACGCCCTTTTCAAAGCTGCCGATTCTTACGGCGCCGATGCTTGTCGCAGTTTTCTTGTGCGGCTGCGATGCCCCGGTGGAGCATTATCCACCCAACCGAGTCTATTCGTTGGTCGTTTCGGCCAAGCTGGACGTGCCGACTGAGCTGGCGGCCGAAGACACGACGGCGGCGCTGGAGGCCTGGTTCGGGACTCCGATCGAGCCGCGGTGGCCGGTCGACCAGATGTCGCACGATGAAGCCAAGACGCTGGTCGGTCTGGAGAACCTGCAGCGGGCCGCTGGGCCGGTCTACAGCGACCAGTCCAACCGGCACTTCGGGCTTTTCAACGAACACTGTGTCACCTGCCACGGGGTCTCCGGCGGCGGAAATGGGCCCGCGTCGCTGCTGCAAAACCCCTACCCGCGCGACTTTCGTGCCGGCGTGTACAAGTGGAAGTCGACCCAGCGGGGAGCAAAACCGACTCGCCAGGACTTGTTGGCAATCTTGCGTCATGGGGCGCCCGGGACGGCGATGCCATCGTTCGAGCGTCTGTCCGAGGATGACTTGGCCGCGTTGGTCGACTACGTCATTTACCTGTCCGTCCGCGGTGAATTTGAACGCCGGATGTTGACCGAAGCGGTGGTGGAGCTGGGGTACGAGGAAACGCGTCCGGACGATGATGCGAGTTTGTTGACGCTGGCTTCCATGGATCCGCAAGCATTCGCCGTGGAAGTGGCCCGCGAGACGCTCGACCGAATCACCGGACAATGGGTCGACGCCGATCAGTCGGTGATTCCTGTCCCTGAGGAAGCGCCCGCCGACGATGCGTCGATCGCGCGTGGCGACGCGTTGTTTCATGGGCGAATCGCCAATTGCGCCGGCTGTCACGGAAAGCAAGGCGGTGGGGATCTGGTCACGTTCGACTTTGACGATTGGACCAAGGAGTTTACCGAGGGGATTGCGGTGACGCCGACCGATCGAGAGGCGGTGCGTCCGTTTCGAACGGCGGGCGCCTTGCGGCCCCGGCAGATTCATCCGCGCAGGCTGACCGACGGGGTCTATCGCGGCGGCGGGGATCCCGAGACGCTGTATCGCCGGATCGTCGCCGGCATCGCGGGCACGCCCATGGCCGGGATCAGCCTGTCGGGCGAGCCGTCAGCAACGGGGCTGACCGGCGATCAGGTTTGGGACATCGTTCATTACGTGAAGTCACTCGGCGAGGCAAAACGATGAGTCGTGAAGGTTATCGCAGCATCGGGGCGATCCTGGGGTTGGGCCTGGGGATCGTGCTGATGACGCTGTTAGGGCAAAGCGGCGTGGTGCCGGGGGCGATCTTCGGCGCCGGCGGGGCCTTGGCCGGCGGCATCCTGGGCGAAAAGACGCACGGGCTGAGAAATCGAAAGTAGCGGGGTAGCGCCGTGGGATAGGCTTCTAGCCTGTCAACGTCAGGGGACGACAGGCTAGAAGCCTATCCCACAGGCAAGAAGAGATTGATGAGCGAAAACGAACCGAGCGAAACGAACCCGAACCCTGCCGACGAGCGATCGAAGTTATTGCATCGTTTGGCGGTGCTGTCGGTGTGTCTGGTCTGGCCGCTGATCTGGGTCGGCGGTCTGGTGACCACCTACGACGCGGGGATGGCGGTTCCGGATTGGCCCGGGACGTACGGCTACAACCTGTTTCTGTATCCCCTGTCGACGTGGGTCTATGGGCCGTTTGACCTGTTCATCGAACACGGGCACCGTCTGTTGGGTGCTGTCGTCGGATTGGTGGCGATCGCGATGGTGGTCGCCGCGATCCGCCGCGAAGATCGCCGATGGGTGTTGTGGCTGACGGTGGTGATTCTGGTCGCCGTGATTTCGCAAGGGGCGCTCGGCGGCGTCCGAGTGTTGTTGAGCGATCGGACGACGGCGATGATTCACGGTTGTTTCGGACCGGTGGTGTTTGTGCTGTGCTGCGTTGCCGCATCGGTAACCAGCCGCCGCTGGTGGGATCGGCCGCTGGCCGCAGCGTCGACGCAACCGACAAAGCCGCTGGGTGGTGTGGCGTTGGCGATGGCGACGCTGCCCGTGCTGTTGAGCTATTTGCAGTTGGTCCTGGGGGCACAACTGCGGCACGTACAGCCCCTGACCACGCCGGGGACGTTCACGTTGATTGTGGCGGTCCACATCGTCACCGCGTTCGGATTGTGGCTGTTGACGCCGGTTTTGTTCCTTTTGGTACGTCGCTGCGGCGATTTGACGCTGTCCAGGCCGGCGGGTTGGCTGATATGGTTTGTGGGCTGTCAAATCTTGCTCGGGACCGGGACCTGGATTGTCAATTACGGTTGGCCGAGCGTTTTGGAGTTTCTTCCGTTTGGCGAAGGCTTTTTGGTTCGCTCAAAGGGATTCCTGGATTCGATCATCGTGACCGCGCACGTTGCGGTCGGGTCGCTGATTTTGGCGACATCGGCGGTCGTCTTGGTTCAAGTTTTACGTCAGCGAACGCTTGCCACCCACGTTTAATCAGTTATGTCCAGCAACGTCCTCGTCACCGATTCCCGCTATGAAACCGATCGCCACGGTGTTGGCGTCGAGTCTGGATTGGGGGTGGCGGTACTCGAAATGCCGGCCCATCGCAGGGATGTACCACAGCGCAGGGAAGCGATGGCCCAGGCACCGCCGGCATCGAGTGGACGGTTGGACAAAGCGGAGGTTTCGCTACGCGTGTTGGTCTCGGACCTGATTCAGCTGACCAAGCCTCGGATCGTCGTGATGATCCTGGTGACGACGGTCGCCACCGCGATGATTGCCGCCGGCGGTTTGGTGTCACTGGGTCAGCTTGCGTTGTTGCTGTTGGGCACCGGAATGGTCGCCGGCAGCGCCGGCGGGGCGAATCAGATTTGGGAGCGGGTGATCGACCGCAACATGCCCCGCACGGCGGTTCGTCCGCTGCCGGCCGCTCGGATGTCGACGGCCGTGGCGACAGCGTTTACCGCGTCGATGGGCACGTTGGGGTTGGCGATTCTATGGATGGGATTTTCCATTGTGCCGGCGGCCGTCGGTTTGGCCACGTGGTTGTTGTACGTGTTTCTGTACACGCCGATGAAGACCCGGACGTCATGGAACACCACGGTCGGCGCGATCGCCGGTGCGTTGCCGATGTTGATCGGATACACCGCCCTGGGCGGTTCGCTGGCCGACGGCACAGGATGGTTGTTGTTCGGCGTCTTGGCGGCGTGGCAGTATCCCCATTTCATGGCC
Source organism: Stieleria maiorica (assembly GCF_008035925.1). Lineage (NCBI taxonomy): Bacteria > Pseudomonadati > Planctomycetota > Planctomycetia > Pirellulales > Pirellulaceae > Stieleria > Stieleria maiorica. The sequence continues at coordinate 8,712,897 of NZ_CP036264.1, read as the reverse complement.
ATCGCGTGGCTTTACCGCCGGCAATATGAGCAGGCCGGTTTTTGCATGTCGACGACGGTCGAGCCGACGGGGATTTCCGCGGCGGTGCAAAGCATTGTCGGGTCATTGTCAGTGATCGGCTGCGGTGTCGCACTGTGTTGGCTGGCGCCGGGTATGGTTCCGGCAGTGATCGGAAGTTTCGCGGTGCTGTTGGCCACGGTCCCGATGTTAAAGGCTTCGCTGCGATTTGCCCGCGACCGAAACGATGTGACAGCACGTCGATTGCTGCGATCGTCGTTGCTGGTGCTGCCCGCCGTGTTGGCGGTCGTTACGATCCGTGTGTTTTGGTGAGCTATGAGAACCGCGTCCAATTTAGCCGCGATTTTGTTGGTGGGTGTCGTCTTGGGACTGGTGGGACGCACGCTGCGCCAGCGATCGGCCTCTTCCGGTCCGAGCCCTGATGAAGTGGTCTACACTTCCGAGGTGGCGCCTGGCGAGGAGCCGGTGGTCTCGGACAGTTCTGAGATTGCCAATGAAGAAGTCGCCCGGCCGCCGGAAGATGAGGCTTGGTTGAGCCGTTTCGAGTTGACCGAACGCAGCGGCGAGTTGGTCAAGAGTGAAGACTTGTTGGGCCAGCCCTACGTGGTCAGTTTTTTCTTCACCAACTGCCCGAGTGTGTGCCCGCAACAGAATCAAAAGATCAAGCAGTTGCAGGATCGATTCGAAGGCGAAGACGTCGTGTTCCTGTCCATCTCCGTGGATCCGGAGCGTGACACGCCCGAGGTGTTGCGCGAGTATGCCGCCCGCTTCGGAGCCGACGAAGATCAGTGGCTGTTTTTAACCGGTGATCTGACCTACATCCGCCGCATCGGTGGCGAGATCTTTCAGCAGCCGGTCGACAAGGGCTTTCATACCGAGAAGTTTGTGCTGGTCGACGCGGAAGGCAAGATCGAAGGGTTTTATAGTTGGCCCGAGTCGAAGCAGTTTGAAAAGTTGCAGTCGGCGATCAGCGAGATGCTGTGAGAGGCAGTGGGCGGGTGACAGAATAATGGATCGCGCTGGTGTCCAGGCTTTAGTCGCCAATGTCGCTGCTTCGCAGCGACGGGAAATCGCCTAAAGGCTAGACACCAACCAGCGCTGGTGTCTAGGCTTTAGCCGATTCCCCGCGCGCCTCTTTGGACAAGAAAATGGGTGACAAGAAAATGGTCGCCTAAAACCTGAGACTCGGAACTTAAGAGAAGTATGTGGCAATTATTGGCGGATTATTTGCCGCATTGCACGGCGTTATTGAACGCCGCGGCGACGGGCGTGTTGGCGGCCGGGCTGATCAAGATACGCCAGGGCAACCCGCGCGGGCACAAGAAGATGATGCTGACGGCGCTGGGGATCAGTGCGGCGTTCTTGGTGCTGTACCTGTTGCACAAGGTGGCGCTGTACCAGACGACCGGTGAGCCGAATACGCGGTTCCCGACGGACCCTGAGGTCGCTCCGCTGGCGGCACGCTACACGTACTATGCGATTCTGGGGACGCACCTGTTGCTGGCGATCGCCGTGCCGTTCTTGGCGCTGCGGGCGGTTTATCTGGCGATGAAGGGCCGGATCGTCGCGCACAAGAAACTGGTGCGATACGCGTTTCCGGTCTGGATGTATGTGTCGGTGACCGGAGTGCTGGTTTATCTGATGCTGTATCAGTTGTACCCGGCGGGGTAGCGGGTGTTGCAGATGCCAGCACGTGGCGTGAGCCAGTGGCGGGCGCTGGCGGGCGTGGACGTTTCGTTGAGGCGTCCCGCTGGTGTATGGGGCCGCTCGCTGACGCGTCCCGCTGGCATTGGTTACGCTTTTTGGGCGCCGACGAAGGCCATTCGCAGCAGGTGCAGGACTTCGTCGAACATCTTGTCTTCATCCTTGTCGGTGTTGCCCTTGGTTTTTTCTTGGAGCATTTCAAGGGTGTCGATGAAGTGTTTGGCGACGCGCAGGTCGGTGCTTTTTTCGCCGGTTGAGGGGTTTTCCATCACGCCGAGTGCCATCATGGCTTGGCTGTAGAAGGTGCTGATCAGCATGGCCAAGGATGCCGGCGGCAGGTCGCCGGTGGGGTCGCCGGCTGTGGCGGCACCACCGGAGGGTTGATCCGCGGCGCTGGGCGTGTCCTCGGCGGCGGTTTCTTTCTCTTTTTCGACTTGAGATTTCCAGTCGGTGTCGACGACCAATTCCGGTTCTTCTTTGTTTTCTGACATCGGATTTATCGTTGGCTAACGGCGGGTTGTTCTCGTTCGTGTTTCCGCGATCCGCGTTCGATCGCGGCCTCGACGAATCCGGCAAACAGCGGATGCGCCTTTAGCGGCTTGCTCTTGAACTCGGGGTGGTATTGTACCGCCAGGAACCACGGGTGGTCGGGCAGTTCGACGATTTCGACCAGGCTTCCGTCGGGACTGGTACCCGAGAATTGCATGCCGTGTTCTCGGAATTGGTCCCGGTAGGTGTTGTTGAATTCGTAGCGGTGTCGATGTCGTTCATGCACGTCGTCCAGGCCATAGCATTGTTGGGCCTTGCTTTCGTCGGCCAGGAGTGTCGGCTGGCTACCCAGTCGCATCGTGCCGCCCATTTGCGTGACGTTTTGCTGTTCGTCCAGCAGGCAGATCACCGGATCCGGGGTGTCCTTGTCGAATTCGCTGGAGTGGGCCTTTTCCAGTCCGCAGACGTTGCGGGCGTATTCGATCACGGCGCACTGCATGCCCAGGCAGATGCCGAAGAAGGGGATGCCTCGCTCGCGGGCGAAGCGGATCGCTTGGACCTTGCCTTCGACGCCGCGTTCGCCGAACCCGCCGGGGATCAGGATGCCGTCGAATCCGCTGAGCAGTCGTTCGGCGCCTTCGCGTTCGATATCGCTGCTTTGGATCCGGCCGATGCGAACTTGGGCTTGGTGGTGCATGCCGGCGTGGTCGATCGATTCGTAGATCGACTTGTACGCGTCTTTGTGTTCGGCGTATTTGCCGACCACGGCGATGCTGACTTCGTGGCGGGGATTGCGAAGCCGGTGCAGCAGGTCGGTCCAGGGGGTGATGTCCAGCGCTCGGCTGGGCAGCCCCAGTTTCTTGACGACCAATTCGTCCAGTTTGTTGTCGACCAACGAGATCGGGACTTCGTAAATCGAAAAATCCTTGTCTTTTTCCTCGATCACCGCTTCGGTGGGGACGTTGCAGAACAGCGCGATTTTGTCGCGTTCTTCGCGGCTGATCGGGTGTTCGCAGCGGCACACCAGCACGTCGGGCTGGATACCGATTTCCCGCAGTTGGCCGACCGAGTGCTGGGTCGGTTTGGTTTTCAGTTCGTCGGCGGCTTTCAGGTAAGGCACCAGGGTCAGGTGCATGTACAGCACGTTTTCGCGGCCGACGTCTTGGGCGTATTGCCGGATCGCTTCCAGGAAGGGCAAACTTTCGATATCGCCGACCGTGCCGCCGATTTCGGTGATCACGACGTCGACGTCATCGCCGCCCATCCTGGCGATGACGGATTTGATTTCGTTGGTGATGTGGGGGATGACCTGGACGGTTTTTCCCAGGAAGCGTCCCTTGCGTTCCTTTTCGATCACCGACAGATAGATCTGGCCGGTGGTGTAATTGCAGTCTCGCGTCAGCGCACCGCTGGTGAAACGCTCGTAGTGTCCGAGATCCAAATCGGTCTCGCTGCCGTCATCGAGCACGTAGACTTCGCCGTGCTGATAGGGGCTCATCGTGCCGGGATCGACGTTGATGTAGGGATCCAGCTTCTGCATTCGCACTCGCAAACCGCGAGATTCCAGCAGCATGCCCAAGGAGGCGCTCGTCAGTCCCTTTCCAAGCGAGGATACCACCCCGCCGGTTACAAAGATGTGTTTGGTCATGGACGCGGATGATACCGCGCTGAGGAAAAACCGGAAGTGCCGTGAGCCTCAATGCGACGATGTTCTCAGGAGGCGGACGTCTCAAGACGGCGGCGAAACGCGGCAAGATCCTCCGGGGTGTCGATTCCGGGCATGGCCGGGCCGACGGCGGCGACGACGATTTTTTTTCCCGCTTCGATCGCCCGCAACTGCTCCAGCTTTTCGGTTTGCTCCAGCGGACTGGGGGGCGAGCCGGCGAACCATGACAAGAAGTCGCGGCGGTAGGCGTACAGTCCCAGGTGGTGCCAGTAAATCGGCGGGTCGACGTCCAGCAATTCGGCGGGCTCCCCTTCGCGGCGGTACGGCACACAGGCTCGGCTGAAGTAGATCGCCCTGCCCTGCCCTGCTCCGTGTCCCTGCCCTGCTCTGTGTCCCTGCCCTGCTCTGATGCTCATGCCTGTCATCACGATTTTCACGATCGCCGGGTCCTGCAGCGCCGCGGCGGTTCGGATCGGCGTGCCGGCGGTCGCCATGTCGGCCTCGGGGTCACCGGCGAGTGTTTCGGCGACCGCGTCGATCGCGGCCGGATCGATCTCGGGTTCGTCGCTTTGGACGTTGATGAAGATTTCAGTCTCGGGGAAATGTTCGGCGACGACGGCGATTCGGTCGGTTCCGCTGGGGCAATCGCTGGGGGTCATGACCCAGCGGCCTCCGAACGCATCGACCGCCTCGGCGATCCGCGGATTGTCGACCGCCACGATCACGCCGGCCGAGGCGGCGGCAGCCCGCGACGCCGCTTCATAGGTGTGTTGCAGCACCGTTTTGCCGGCGACTTTTTGCAGCAGTTTTTCCGGCAGGCGGGTCGAGGCAAGTCGTGCGGGCAGCACGATTTGGGTGTCGGGCATCGGTGGGCGTCTCGGGGAAAACGGTTGACAGTCGGTGCGGGCGGGTCTACCTTTCGCATCCAACGTTTGGTGGTGCCGTCGGGCGATAAGGAATCGTCGGCGGAAACAGGGAACTTTGGTGAAACTCCAAGACGGCCCGGCCGCTGTAACCGATGCTGTTGATTGTCTCGTTGGCCTGGGTGCCGGCGCGTCGATCAGCCGTCCACACTTCACTCTTTTGGCCATTGTCCGCGGATCATCCTGCTTGACGCAAGGTGACCGAATGACGAGAAGGCGAAGTGGGCGACGAGAATCGGAAGTCAGAAGACCTACCACGAAACGGACGCTTCAGGGACCTTCCAGGGTGAGGTCGGCGTCAACAGATTGGCTCGCACCGCACTGGTTCTCTTCGCCGTCAAAAGCGGTCACGGAGACGCGAGATGGGTCTGTTCACTATAGAGTTTGCTGCTGCCGGCACCCCGAGTCTGGTCATGCGCTACCGCCAACGCCGACACGATGGCATCGTTGCCAGGTCGCTTGCTGCGCCCGTCGCGGGATCCACCGCTGGTCCGATGCGAGCGGGATTCACGTTGGTCGAACTGCTGGTGGTGATCGCCATCATCGGCATCATGGTGGCGTTGTTGTTGCCGGCGGTGCAATTTGCCCGCGAGGCGGCTCGGCAGACCAATTGCCGCAACCACCAGCACCAGATCGGTGTGGCGTTGCACGCGTACCACAACATGCATCGTTCGTTACCGATCGGATGTTTGGAGTGGCGGTTTTGGGGCCAGCCGAGCACGCGAAAGAATTTGGCGTGGTCGGCATTCCTGCTGCCGCAAATGGGTGAACAGGCGCTGTACGACGCGATCGACTTTGATTATGCGTTTGATCATCCGCGCAACGCGGAAGCCGCCGCAGTGGTGGTCGAATCGTACCTGTGCCCCACCGAGGTGCCTCAGGGGACCAACGGACGCGGCGAGATCAGCTATGGCGGCTTGTTCGGCGAACGTCTGATCGACCGGCGGCCCGATGACGGTGTGTTCTTGTACGAACAGCGGATCCGTTTTCGCGATTGTCTGGATGGTCTGTCCAACACGATGGCGACCGGTGAAGACATGGTCGGGCCGGACAGCGAATGGATCAACGGAGGGAACGTGTTCGTCCAATCGCATCCGATCAACGACGATTCGGCCTGGGTCGGCGACAACGAAATCCGATCGCTGCATCCGGCCGGCGCGATGGTGCTGTTTCTCGACGGCAGCGTGCACCTGTTGAACGAATCGCTCGACGAAATCGTGCTCGGCGGAATGATCACGCGGGCCGGTGGCGAAATGATTCCGGCAGATGCGTGGTAGGTGTCCGTGCGAGCAATCTGGGCTTCATGACTTTACAACCAAGATTTTGAAATTCACATGAAACGTTTTCGATCCTTTTTACTCTCGCTTTTCACGGTCGGTTCGCTCGCTTCGTCGGCCGCGGCCGCAACCGTGACGTTTGAGAATCTGCTGGCCGCACCGGACACCTATTACAAAGGCGACACGTCACAGATTAATAGTGATCCTTGGACCGTCGATGGTGTTGAATTCAGCAACCAAACGACTTTCCCGGGATACTGGAGCGGTTGGGCCTACAGCAACACGACGGACACCGTCACGTCGGGATTTACCAACGAACATTCCGCGATCGCCGGCGGTGGAAGTGACGGGCTGGGTGGAGCGGTCAGTGGAGGCACTTACGCGTTGGCATTTGACGACAGCGCGACCATCAACCTGCCGACCGGCGCGATGGTTCAAAGTGTCGATTGGACCAACGGGGCGTATTCTTATTATTCGATGCTCAACGGTGACGACTTTGCAAAGCAGTTTGGCGGTCCCGGTGGAACCGACGAGGACTTTTTTCGTGTGGTCCTGACCGGCTACAGTGACGTCGATCGCGGGGGCGCGACGACCGGCGCGGTGACGTTGACCTTGGCTGATTTCACCTTCGCCGATGGCAGCCAGGACTACATCGTCAACACTTGGCAGGTCGCTGAGGACTTGACGACGTTGGGCGATGCGCGTTCGATCGGGTTGACGTTCCAGTCCAGTGACTCGGGCCAGTTTGGGATCAATACACCGAAGTACCTGTTCATCGACAACTTGCAGTATTCGGTCACCGCCGTTCCCGAACCGACGGCGTTTGGTTTTCTATTATTGGTCGGTGGCGTCGGTTGCTTACGAAGGCGTCGTCGCTGAAGGACGACGCGGGATAGGCTTCTAGCCTGTCCCACTTTCACGACTCATCGGTCGGCGCTGCGGATCGCCGCGACGAGTTCGGCGATGGTCTGTTCGAGCAGCTCGGTGTCTCCGAATTGCATGCCCAGGGCCCGAATCTTTTCAGTGACGATTTGATTCTTGGCCGTTTTGGCCGGGCCGGTGATTTCCGAGGGGCTGTCGGCGAGCCGTTTGGCGATTCCGGCGACTTCGAAATCGCTGATCATCCGGTCGCAGCAATTGTAGGTTTCCCCGGCGATCGATTCGTCGTGGTTGAGCAACAGCAGCGCGGCTTTGGCGACGTCGTGGGCGTGGACGGCTTTGCCACCGCCGCGGGCGTCGACCGATCGTCCGGCGCAGATCCCGGCGACCAGGTCGTACCAGCGCGATTGGCTGATCGGTTGGGCTACGCCGTAGATCGAGGGCGGACGGAGGTTGGCCGCGACCAGTTTTCCGCTCGCGCCGTAATGGTGCACCACGGTTTCGATCGATGCCTTACAAGCACCGTACAGGGTCGACGGCAGCAGCGGGTGGGTTTCGTCCAGCGGGCGGTCGCTCAGCACCGTGTCGTGGACGGTGCCGGAGGAAATGAAGATAAACTTCTTCACGCCGGACCGCTCGGCGGCGTCGAGCAACTGCAGCGATCCGGTCGCATTGCGATGCCAGTATTTCAGCGGGTCATCGCCGCTGTCCATGAAGGAGTCTCCGCCGCGAAACAACCCGGCGTGGATCACGGCGTCGGCTCCGGCGACCAGGTGTTCGGCTTGCGTCAAGTTTCCCAACTCACCTTCGACCCAATGCACGTGGGTGGATTCGGGCATGGACGCGGCCAGGGTGCGATACCACGCGGTGACTTCGTGACCTTGGTCGATCAGGTGGCCGATCAGGTGGCGGCCCAGGAAGCCGGTTCCGCCGGTGATTGCAATTCGCATCGGAGGGTTGCGGTGATGGGAGGATGTCGGGGCCACTCACTTGCGTTTTGTTGATTGATCTGGATCGCAAGTGGGATTAGCCGTTTCGCGCAAGCGTACGGGCCTTACTCACCGAGGAAACGTCTCCAGGGTCCGTAGGCTCGCGCCAAACGGCTGATGAAATTAACCGGCCCGCAAGCCGGTGACGCAATACGGTGGTCGGATTCTACCTCGCATTATTCAAACGCTTGACCGCGCAGCAAACAACCGCCTCGAGCAGTCGCAGCGTCGGATTTGTTCGAGCTGCCTGCGGGGGCGGTTGTGCGATGGAGAGAAGTGATGTGGAGAGGAAAGAGCGGTGAGGAGGGGCTAAACGGTGTTCCCGCCGGGTGGTCGCGGCGTGCCGTTTCAATCGACGTCGGAGTGGATGTCGGGCCCACCGGATGGCGCCAAACGGTTCAGAACGCATCGCGGCGTCTGGCCTTCGGCGTCGGCGTCGGAGCCCCTGGTTGCACTCGATCGTTGCGGCAATGGGCCGGCGAGGCCCGGGGGGAGAGCAGGTTAGTTGCCCATGGCGCCGGCGATCGCGGCTCCGGACTTGTCGAAGCTTTTTTGGGTCTCGGAGGTCAACGTGGCGACCGAGCCGATGCAAACGGCGATGATCAGGGCGAGCATAACGGCGTATTCAACCGCCGTTGTGCCCTCCTCATCCCGCCACAGCGACTTTCGCTCGGGGAGTTCGTCTTGCTTAGTCATGGTGGGGATATATCTTTTTGGTCGGTTTTCTCGGGGAAAAGGCACAGCCGATGAAACATAGGCCAGAAACCTGCGTACTCACTGCCAATACGTACACTTTTTGGGTGGCCAATCGCGCTGCCGGTGGCGCTGCGGTAGGGATTGGAACGTCCATTCGGATTGCCCGGCGTGTCGACACGGGGCAGCCTGCGCATTGTCATCGGTGGGCCCGCGTTTTACCCTGTTGCGGGCTCCTTCCCCTTCAACCCCAGTTTCGATGATCGGTCCAGTATTCAATCGCGAGGCGACCGTCGTTCCCAAGCGTCCCAAGACGTATTTGGCGCGCGGTTTGTATTTGATCGCACTGTTCGGATTGCTCTGCACCGGCTACCTGGTGTTGGACGGTTCGCGTTCGCTGGCGACGGTGTCCGATTCGGCTCGGTTCGGCGGCTGGATGTTCCTGTTGCTCGCCCCGCTGCAATTGCTGGTGCTGTCCAGTTTGGCGGCGGTGGGGTCGGCGGCCAGCGTGGCGCAGGAGAAAGATCGGCGGACGTTGCTGTTGTTGTTGATGACGCGTTTGAGCGGGTTCGAGGTCGTTGTGGGGAAGTTGGCGGCGACGCTGCTCGGACCGCTGGCGATGCTGTTAGCGGCGTTGCCGTTTTTTTTGGTGCTTCCGCTGCTGGGCGGTGTTTCTCCCGGTCAGGTGTTTTCGGTGTTTCTGGTGACCGCCGCGACGGTGGTGTTTTCCGGTTCGGTCGGCACGGTGGTCGGGTTGTGGCGTGAGAAGACGTTCCAGGCGATCGCGTTGACGGTGCTGACGTTATTGATGCTGGTCGGTGCCGGGGAAATCCTGATCGCGCTGGCGAACCTGCCCGAGGCGGTGTCGCTGGCGCTCAGCCCGGTGCGTGCCCTGGGGGCGGCGGCCTCGCCGCTGGCGAGTCTTTCGCAGCAGACGTCGCTTGGGGTGTGGTTGTTCACGGCGCTCACCCTGGCGGGATCGGTCGTGGTGTTGGGCATCGGTGTCGCACGGGTGCGGATTTGGAACCCGTCGCGGGAGGTTCGGCTGAAAGCCCCCGAGCCGGAGACGAGCGAGGATTTGGAGACACTGGAGGCGCCGAGCAGTTGGAAGGTCCGCGCGCCGCGTCAGGTTTGGAAGAATCCGATCCTTTGGCGTGAGGTCCGCACGTGGGCCTATGGGCGTAAGGTGGTCGTGATTCGGTTGGCGTTCGCGGCGTTGTTCCTGTTGGGTGCGGCGGTGATTTACGGCCAGATGCAAAACGGGACGGCGTACGAGCCGGCGGCCAGGATCGGCCGGGCGTTGCCGGCGGCGACGTTACCGGTCGCCGCGATCGGCGTGGTCAGTTTGGTGTTGATCAACGCGTTGGCCGTCAATGCGGTGACCGGTGAACGGGACGGGTTGGCGTTGGACCTGTTGTTGGTCACGGATTTGAGTCCCCGCGAATTTGTGTTCGGCAAGTTGCTGGGGGTGTTGTATGTCGGCAAGGAGATGATTCTGTTGCCGTTGGGGATGTTGTTGTTCTTGGCGGCCAACGGGGTGATGACGTTTGAGAACATGGTCTATGCGATGCTCGGCTCGGCGATCTTGTACGTGTTCGTGGCGATGTTGGGGATCCACGCGGGTTTGAATTACGTGGCCGGGCGCACGGCAACGCTGGCCAGTTTGGGGACGGTGTTTTTTCTGTGTGTCGGGATCGCGATTTGCATGACGATCATGGTCAGTTTTCGCGGCGCCTTTCAGCTGCAATTGGCCCCGTTCTTGGTCATGATCTTGGGCGGCGGTGCGGCGTTGTTCGCGTCGTTGGGTTGGCGGAATCCGTCCTCGGCGATTTTTCTAGCCTCGTTCACGTTGCCGTTGATCACGTTTTATTCGATCACTCAGTTCTTGCTGCAAACCGACCACCTGTTCGTCTTCTTTTCGATGGCGGTCGGTTATGGTTTTACGATCGCCGCTTTGATGATCCCCGCACTCAGCGAATTCGATGTGTCGCTCGAACGCGATCGAGGGGCCGAGGGAAATGGCTGATTGAGCGAGCTGATGCAGTATGTCGGCTGGTTGGTGCCGATGGCGGTTTTGGTGTTGCTGAGTGCGTTGTTCAGCGGCAGCGAGGCGGCCCTGTTCTCGTTGACGTTGCGACAGCGCCGGCAACTTCGGCGCAGCGGTGTGGGCGGTCGAATCGCCGATCGGATGCTCGGCGATTCGGAAAAGCTGCTCTCGGCGATCCTGTTCTGGAATCTGCTGATCAACATGACGTACTTTGCGATCGCGTCGATCGTTGCCAGCCGCCTGGATGCGTCGGCCGATGCCGGGGCCAGTGTCGCCTTGCTGTTCACGTCGGCCAGTTTGTTGGCGATCATTTTCTTCAGCGAGATGCTGCCCAAGAGTTTGGCGTTGCTGGCCCCGATGCAGGCTTCGGTGTTGCTCGCGCCGGCATTGAACTTGGCGGTGCGTTTGGTCAGTCCGCTGTTGCCGATCATCAAGACATCCAATCTGTTGGCCGGACGGTTGCTGTGGCCGTCGTTTCAGCCGGAGAACGAGATCGATTTGGCGGACATCGAACGGGCCGTCGAACTCGGCACCGACGACGCGGCGTTGATGGCCCGAGAGCGATTGGCGTTGCAGAATCTGGTCGCCATTGCGGAAATGCGGGCAAGTGAATTGATGCGACCCCGCAGTCGCTTGCACCTGGTCGAATCACCGATCCAAGCCGACGAACTCTTTTCTCAATCGCCCCCGGGCGGCTACGCGATCATTACCGACCAGTCCGGCGAGACGATGGTCGGGGCGCTGGGGGTGAGGATGCTGCGCCCGAGTCAGATCGATCATTTCGAAGACTTGGTCGAACCGGTGATCTATGTCCCCTGGTCCGCACCGGTCGCCCGGGTTTTGGATCAGCTCAAGGAGAACGACCTGAGTGTTGCGATTGTGGTGGACGAATACGGGGACGGGATCGGCGCGCTGTCGATCGACCGGATCTTTCGACGAATGCTGGCTCCCGAGCACGACCAGTTTGAAGATGATGCCGATTCGGCGGCGATCGAGCAGATCGAACCCGACCTTTATCACGTCGCCGGCGGCATTTCGCTGCGGCAGCTGGCCAAACAATTGGCCGTCAACGTTCCCGATGGATCGGTGGCGACGGTCGCCGGGTTCATTCAACGCCATAACGAACGCCTGCCACGGCTGGGCGATCAAGCCACGTTGGAAGACTATGTATTGACGGTGCTCGAAGAGATTGAGGGCACGCTCAGGATCGAAGTCCGGCGCCACAGGCCGGCCGACCCCTCGGGCTGGAACGACGGGAGGGACGCCCGATGATCTTTTTCGCGATCCTCTTGTTCTTGTTCGGCCTGGTCCTGAGCGCGTTCTTCAGTGGCAGCGAGACCGGAATGTATCGGGTCTCCCGAACCCGTCTGGTGCTCGACGGTCTGGACGGCTCACGCAGCGCGCGGGCACTGATCTGGGTGCTCAATCGACCCGCGCTGTTCGTCGCCACGGCGTTGGTGGGAAACAACCTGGCGAATTTTTTAACCAGTTTCGCAATCGTGCTGGCGGTCATCGCGCTGTTCGGCGACTCCTCGGCGGCGGAGCTTGTCGGACCGGTTCTGATGACCCCGGTCGTGTTTGTGTTTGGCGAACTTTTGCCCAAGCACTGGTTCTTTCAAGCTCCCTACCGGTTGTTGACACTGGTGCGGCCGGTGTTGTTGCTGGCGACCGTGTTGTTTTTGCCGGTGTCCGTCTTCTTGGGGGTGCTGGCCGCCGCGTTGGGCGCATTGACCGGCCAAGCGCCATTCCGAATCTCCGTCGCCATGGCTCGCGGGGAACTGACGCAACTGTTTCGCGCCGGCGAGGAAGCCGGGATCCTGCACTCCGGCCAGCGTTCGCTTGCCGGTCAATTGTTCGAGCTGGGCAGCGAACTGGCCGTCTCCTTCGCAGTCCCGTTGAACCGATTGGCGACGGTGGAGTTGCCGATCGATAAAGACGCGACCGCAGCGGCGGCGCGACGCCAGAATCACGCGATCGTGCTGGTCCAACAGAAAAAGAGAATCGTCGGCTACCTGAGGTATTCCGAGCTGGCGACCGGCAAGGCCCAGGTGGAGATTCGACCGGTGATCCGAGTCCCGCTGACCGAACGCCACCTGACCACGTTGCTGAAACTCTATGACGAAGCGAGCGAGGTCGCGCTGCTGTGTGACGAGAACGACGATGTCCGCCACGTCGTCACCCGTCGGCAGCTGTTGCGGGCGATGACGAAGTAAGAAACCGCAGGTTCAGGGTGTAGCGGAAGCCGCCAAGGCTTTCGACACGCCATGTGGCGTCGCCGCCCCAGTGCGAAACTCTTGGCGAGTTCCGCTACGGGAAATGCAGACTACGATTTGCTGTAACCCAGGTTGGTGATCACCATCAGCATTTCGTCACACGTGATGTAACGACGATGGTGTTCCAGTTTGTATTGGTCGATCGCCAACGCCAATTCACGCCCGGCTTCGGAGAGTCCGTCATGGGAGCTGCCGAACTGTCGTCGCTCTGCGCCAGCTTTCGATCCGCCTTGGCGACGTCGATCGACAAAACCTTCGCTGCCCGGGCCCTGTGAGATCTGGCCTTCTGCGATCTGGCCCTGTTCGATCTGGCCCTGTTCGATCTGGCCCTGTGAGCCCTGATGGACCGGTGAGTCCTGACGCGGGCCGGTGACCGGGGGAACGATCGGCGCGGTCGGGAATTCACTTGATGGCGTTGGGCTGGAAGCGTTGAATAGCGACATGAAGAGCTCTCATTCTTGGAAGGGACTGTTGACGGATCGGGCGACGGATCTTCCGCTCGGTGTCGTTAATGTGGGAATCGAGGACACTGCTGTTCGATCGTGTGCGCCCTGTCCCGCGCAGTTCGTCACTCAACCGTAGTTCATTCGCGGGGGTGGCGCGGTGCGAGAGCCTGAAAAACCTACCGGCTATTCACGGGGAAAACCCGCTGGTGCGTTCTGGGTTCCGAATGCGGGGGCCGCCCGCGGGATCCGGGCCGGACAATCGGAACAATCGAGAGAACGTTCCGTCGACTGCCGCATCGTTTCCCGTTGGGCCGGACAGTCGCCGTCCTCTCCGAGGCCGGCGCGGGGCGAAGCTTCGCTCTTGCGCGTGCGCCGAGTTCGGAGAACACGGCGACTGTTCGAGCGGATCGGCAGCCTAAGTTTAGAAGTTGACCTCGCCCTAGCGGCGCGTCCCTTGATCGGCCTGCTGGGCAGCCAATTGTTCGGGCGTCAGCAGGTACTGGCTCCAACCGCTCGATTCGACCAGTCGGCGATCGAGTTCCAGAGCACGTGCGACCGACCGGCTGGCCAGATCCGCCCTGCCCTTTTCCAGTTCGATGGCGGCGATTTGCAGATGCGGTTCGGCGCGTTGAGGATCGCTTTCGGCGGCCTTGGCGAAGTGTTTGACTGCGATTTCGGGTCGGTTCAGATTGCGCATCGCGATCCCACGCAGCATGTGCACCCTGGTCGGCGCGGCCGATTCGTCGCCGGTCGGGTCAAGCTGGTCGAGCGTCGCGACGATGCGATCGTACTGATTGCTGTTGAGGTACAGTTCGGCGACTTGCAGCTTGGCGTCGATGAAATCCGGCTGCAGGGCGAGGGCGCGGTGGTAGGCGGCAAGCGCTTCCTGTTCGGTGCCTTTTTGCCGCAGACAATCGCCGCGGAGGGTCCAGATTTCAGCGGAGCCTCGTTCGGACGCCAACGCGATTTCGCTCTGTCGTTCGGCTTTCTCCAAGTGCCCTTCTTGCAAGTACATTTCGCCCAGCCGTCCGACCAATCGCGGGTCACCCGCGCTCAATGCAACCGCTTTCTCCATGTGCTCGATCGCGGAAACTCGCTGCCCGCGGTTCCAGTACGCTTCGGCCAACCCGCGATGGGCGTGGTCGTCTTTGTCCGACAGCGCCAACGCTTCTCCGAAAAGTTGCTCCGCGTCGGTCCACTTTCCCACCCGCATTTTCTGCAAGCCCTGTCGCGACAGTTTGCGTGCGGCGATCGACTGTCGGCTTTCCCCGATCCCCTGAATCGCGCGGCAGCCGACCGATGTGCAGCACAACAACGACAGGACGCAGGCCCAGGCCGCCAGGCGGCGCGTCATGCGATGGGCGCATGCGTTCGCGGGACGTTGAAAGAGCGTTAGAGAGCGGATGCTCAAGCGCACGCGGGTCACCCGGCAGTGTGGGGGGACTGTGTGTTCGCGCCGTCGCGCGGTCAAACTACAACGAGTCGGAGTTGTTCTTCGGCACCGCGACTCATTGACAGCAGTGAGAAATACCAGCGAAATGCGTTCCGCTGCAATTGCGTCTTTTTCATCCCCCGGTCCTCCCCATCAGTTTCATGCCTGCTCAATTTGATTCCTTCGGTATTCGATTCCTGTACCCCGACAACTGGTCCGTCGCCGATCGCGGCGAGGACGAAGGGGATCAGGGGGCGACGCTGGATTTTCCCGGGGGTGGGTTTTTCTCGCTCGAATTGACCGGCGCCGAGGCGGTCGGTCCGCTGATCGACCGAATTGTCAGCACGATTGCGGCCGACTACGAAGACCTGGAACGCGAGGATGTCACCTTGGACGTCTTGCCCGCTGGGACTGCCGTGACGGATCTCAGGTTTTATTACCTGGACTTGCTGATCATCAGCCGGATCGCGGTCCTAAAACAGGGCAATGATTCCAGCCCAGACGACGTGTTGCTGGTCCAGATGCAGGCCGAAAGCCGCGATTTTGACAAGAACGAACCGGTGTTTGCCGCGATCTTGAAACAGATCGCCGACGCCGGCTAAACCAAGTCTTGCTTGCGTTTTTTCCGCCGTCGACGCGAGCATTCGCGGCACACGCCGTTGATGATCATCTTGTGGCTTTCGACGCGAAAACCGTGCAATGCCGCCATTTGGTCCCGGATCGCGACCAGTTCATCGCTCTGGAACTCCAGCAGTTTCCTGCAGCGGGTGCAGTACAGGTGATCGTGCTCGGGGTAACCGTAATCGTGGTCGTAAACTGTCCGGCCATCGAGTTGAAAACTGTTCAGCAGTCCGGCGTCGACACATTCCCGCAGCGTGCGATACACCGTCGCGGTGCTGACGTAGTTGTCTTCCCCCCGTCGGGGGAGTCGCTCGATCAGCTCTTCGGCATCAAAATGCTCGTGCTGGCTGAACACTTGTTCGATCAAGAATTTTCGCTGGCTGGTTTGGCGCAGGCCGCGCGATTGCAGGTACTCGCTGAAGCGTTCCTGGGGTGACAGCGACGTCTCCAGCGGTTGGACCTTGGTCGCAACCGTTTCGGAGCTTGATTTCGCGGTTTCGGAGGTCGATTCCGACAATTCAGCCATGATGGGAGGTCAGAGAAAAGAAAGCATCACCCCGTCAGCGTGGGGCGAGCGCCCTCTCGAGACGCTGTGTCGACGAGTTCCGGTCATGTAAGAAGTCTACACGACTGGTCAATCGCTGTCTCTGGCGGGCGGGCGATTGCGGTCGCCCCGAGGCGGCATTCGGCCAGCGGTAACGGAACTCGCCGAGAGTTTCGTTTTCGATCGGGCCGGACAGTCGCCGTCCGCTCCGAGGCCGGCGCGGGGCAAAGCTTCGCTATTGCGATCCGCCGAGTTCGGAGAACACGGCGACGCTTGGAACGGACCGGCAGCCCGCAAATTGAGCTGCGTCCCTCGCCCGTGGCGCGGGCGAGCAAATCAACAAGCCGCTAACCCAGCAGGTCCAGGAAGCGATCCAGGGCCGCGTCCATTCGTTCGGGGGTGTCGTAGGAGCCGTCGGCGATTTGACGTCGCAGTTCGGCGACGCGTTCGAACCGGATGCCTTCTCCGGCGACCGCCGCATTGCCCTCGATGCGATTGGCCGACGTGGCCGCTTGGCTGAGGTCCAATTGGTCCACCGGGCCGGCCGGTGAGGACGACGGGGCTTGATCGACTTTGGACGCAGCGGAACTGCGATCGACTTGCGAGGTGGCTTGGACGTTGGAAGCGGATTGCGTGGTGGAAACCCGATAGGGACCGTAAATCTGCATTTGAGCGATGCTCCGAAGACAAAATGGACAACCCAATCACCGGCTGATTTGCCCCAACAGGGGTGGTCTTGCCGTGATTAGGGGATTTAGGCGACGTAGGCCGGACCGGACCGATGGGGCAAGCCCCACCGACAAATCAGTCATTTCCGCATCGGCCGTCAGCGCCGCGATCCGTGTCCCAGGATGCAATCCGTACAGCTTTGAAGAGACTTTTGCTAAGCGCGAAGCGGGCGGAAACAGTAATAGCTTTCGGCTCGCAGGTCCGCGTCAGTTGAGTCCATTCGTAAACTTTTTGGGGGCAAACCCGGGACATTCACGCCGACAGTAGCAAAGTCACCGACCCCGATGCAAGGGAATCTGTCGAGAACCGTTCAACTGGTCTCGGGCTACCGGTTCGATTAAGTTGGATCGAGTGCCGAATTCGCATCAACCCACGGATGGCAGAGCGTACCCACGGATAAAACGCAGGCTGGGATCTTCGCTTGGAAGGCCAAGGGTCTCGTCTCACCGCTCACACCCTTCGCCTCAAGCCGATGCCCGAGCGCCCGAACGTTAATCCCTACAAGCCGACGAGATTGATAGGATCGCAACGCACTTCGTTCTTGAGATTGATCGTGTGTCTCATCGGCATTCTGATAACGGCGGTCGCATTCTTGTACTTTGCCGCTGTTTCCTTGCTGTATTGCTGGATGCTCTTTGTTCCAATGCCCGGTTGGCCCGTCAGCCAGTTAATGTTTAACATCGTTATCTGGACGGCATTTGCGACGCTTTCCGCATTCGGTTTTTGGAGAACCTTCCGGGCGCTGGCGTCCTCGTCGCGGATTGATCCCGGTCTGGACGGAATGCGGTCGGACTGACGGCCGCTAGTCAACCAATCGTCTCACCTTCGTTCGAACGGGATGTACCATGTACCGGTTTCTTTTCGCAGTCGTGTTCGTTTGGGTCCCCGTCAGCTTCATGTCGCTTGTCGCAGTCGGACAAGTCGAGGAGTCGCAGCCGGCAGACGCCGGAGAGCCGACGGTTGGCGAGACGATCAAGGGGGAGTGGGTGCTGTATCGCGAAACGCCCAATGGCAAGTACATGACGATCAAAGTGCATCGCGGGGATCATACGGTGGTGACGACCTATGACCCGAACAAGCATCCGATCCAATCGCATCGGTCCGAATACCGCATCGATACCAGTGGTGCGGTGCCCGTCTTTCGCTATCGCAACAAAGTCGTGCTGGTCGGACCTAATGCGGGTGCCAAAGATGAACGGGAGTCGGCGTATATCTTCCGCATCGATGGTGATCGCTTCTATGAAGTGCACGGGATGTTGCCCGATGACAAGGGCAAGCCGTCGCTAATGATTTGGCAGCGGCTGAAAGACAACCCGATTCCCAAAGACGAGGCCTGAACCATGGCCGATCGATTCAATCCCAGCGATGCGCAAACCTATTTCACGTCGAAGTTCTGGAAGGACCATGTCTTCATCGGCAACGAACTGAGCAAGAAGAAGGCCGAGATCGTTTTTCAGCGACGGAGCGTGCGGATCAGTTCGGTGATCTGTTTGACCCGAGCCGAATTGACGTCACTTGCCGGCGAAATCCACAACCGTCAGACCGAATTTGCTAACGCGGGGCCGCACTCGATGTACGTCAGTCGCGCCGCGTACGACATCTGGTCGCGCGGCGGCAGCAAGCCGAGCGATCGGCAATCGGCCAGTCACAAAAAGTCGACGTTTCGTTTTGCGGTTCAGCGACAGGTCGACGGCAAGTACGCGATCCATCATTTCGATGGATGACCTATTGCCACAGTCGCAGCACGCTGACCAAGTTGTGGTGCTGGTCGGTCCACAGCGGCGCCTCTCGCAGCTCTTCGTCGGTCGCCGTGGTGGCCTTGGCCAGAGAAGCGGCTTGGAAGATCGTGTGTCCGGGTTGGGCGATGATCATCCATGTCGAGTGGGTCGTGCCGATGGAATTGTCGCCGATGCCTTCGAACATGCGGCTGTCCATCTGGGCATCGCGGCTGAGGTTGTGGACCAGTGGTGAGAGTTCCAGGTGGTTGTTGGACGTGTGAATCGCCAGGACGCCTCCTTCGGCGAGTCGCTCTTTGTACAGCGACATCGATTCGCGCGTCAGCAGGTGTGCGGGGATCGCATCACTGCTGAAAGCGTCGAGCACCAACAGGTCGAATTTGGCGTCGGTCATCCGCTCCAGCACCAAGCGTCCGTCGCCGAGGTGGCGGGTCATCGACGAGGGGCAGTCTTTCATGAAGGTGAAATAGCGGTCGGCAATGTCGATGACTGCGGGGTTGATTTCGATCAGGTCAAAGGAGTCGGTCGGGCGTCCGTAGCTGGTCAGCACGCCGCAACCGAGTCCGACGATGCCGATCCGTAGCGAGGGGTGTTGTTGCTGCAACTCTTTGATCACGTGGCCGACACCGCTTTCGTAGCCGTAGTAGGTCGTCGGCTGGGATTGATGCGGTGCATGGCGTTGCATGCCGTGCAGCGTGCTGCCGTGCACCAGGCAAATGCCGAGTGGTTTCTCGCGGACTTTGAGCACGCCGAAGAAATTTCGCTGCGATGCGATGGTCCGATTGTTGGAGACGAAGGCCATGGTGATGATCGGCGAGATCATCACCAGGAGCGCCCCGTACTTCAGTCGTGCCGCTGCGGCCCAGTCGTATTCGGCTTGTCGCCACGTTTTACAGGCGAAGAACAGCAGGAAGGTGAGTGCGGTGACCAGGGCCACAAAGAACGGCAACTCGGCGTGGTTGTTCAGCAGCAGCGGACACAGGATGGCGACGATCACGCCGCCGAGCGCGCCGCCGGCCGACAGCATCGCATAGTACTGTGTCAGTCGTGCGGTGCCCGGTTTCAATCGGGCGACTTCGCCGTGGCAAAGTAGACAGGCACCGAACAGCATCACCATGTAACAGCAGGCTTCGGCGATCAATTGAATGCTGCCCGGCAGCAGTGTCTTGCCCTGAATCAATGCCAGTGCGGCCAGTGTGACCGCGGCGATCGGTTTGGGGCGGTACCACTGAGGTGAGTCAAAGCAAACGATGAAGCTGGCCAGATACAAACTTAGCGGCAGTACCCACAGAAAGGGGACCACGGCGATGTCTTGGCACACATGATTGGTGACGACCAACAGCATCACCGAGGCCAACGCGGGAAGCGCGATCCAGGCGGCTTGTGTGGCCGCGGAAACGGGCGCGGTGGCGGCGGTCGATGCGGGGGAGGTCTCCGGTGCCTTTGGTTCGGTAGCTTCGAAGGAATCGGGCGTGATCCGGAACAGACTGACGGCGACGTAACCTTGGACGAGCGCGAACAGACAAAACAGCAACGACCACATGCTGGACTGTGTCGACACCGACAGCACGGGTTCAAACAGAAACGGATAGCTGAGCAGCGCGAACAAGGAGCCTGCGTTGGACAGGGCGTACAAGCGATAGACGCGTTCGCTGTTGTCGTGGAAGCTGAGCCAGGCTTGGACCAGCGGCCCGGTGCTGGAAAGCACGAAGTACGGCAGTCCGACGTGGCTGGCGAGCATCCACAGCAGGTGCAGCGTCGGCGATTCGCTGCCAGTCGGTTTCCAGGCGTCCGACGGTTCGATCGGCAACGTCATCGCGGCCGCGCTGAGCAGCAGCAAGTGCACCGCGGCTTGTGCGAACGGATTGCAATAGGTGCGGAGCACGTGTGCATAGAGGTAGCCGCCGAACAACAACAGTTGAAAAAACAACATGCAGGTGGTCCAGACCGCCGGTGTCCCGCCGAACCAGGGCAGGACGCATTTGCTGATGATCGGTTGGACTTGGAAAACCAGGAAAGCGCCCAGCAAGATCGTTGCGGCGAACCAAATCATCGATCGACTGCGACCGTCATCCGTTGTGGCTGGTGAGGATTGTGACGGTGTTGACGGTCGGCTGCTGATTGAGTTGGACATTGCTCGAAGGAATTCCCACATGCGGCGTTCGGATTTCAGGGATTGCGGTCGCAATCGATAGAAATGGCGCGAAACCTTAGGTCACCGATAGCGCGGTGATCGACGTGCGGGGTGAAAGTCGGGTAACTTACGGCTGTTTGAATCAACAGGGCACTAATGCCTTTCGTTGAGATGTCCTTCCCCACCGGTCCCGGATCCGCAAACGCGTGTCGCTCAGTCCCCCACGAGACGAAGCATCCATTGCCGTTCGCGATCGCGTCTACGTCGACGCCAAGCGAGCTGCGCTTTGGGGCCTGACCAGCAACGCGGTGTTGGTGATCGTCAAGTTGGTCGGTGGGCTGTTATTGCGCAGTTCGGCGTTGATCGCCGATGCGGTCAACTCCATCGGCGACGTCACCAGTTCGGTCGTCGTCCGTGCCGCGCTGCACATCGCGGAACAGGAGGAAGACGACGATCATCCCTATGGGCACACCAAAGCCGAATCGATCGCCGGGTTCGGCGTCTCGCTGTTGGTCATGTTCGGGGCCGGGATTCTGACCATCGAGACGATTCACGGGTTTTCTGAGGAGCCGGAGATCCCACACTGGTCGGCCGGCGTGGTCGCAGCGGTTTGCAGCCTGATCAAGGAGGCGCTGTTCCGATACACGTCTCAGGTGGCCAAGCGACTCGATTCGGCGGCCCTGCGTGCGACGGCGCTCGATCACCGCAGCGACGCGCTCGGCTCGGGGGCGATCGCGATCAGCTTGTTCGCCGCGCCCTCGCTGGGCGGCTTCGGTCCCTATGTCGATCCGATCGCGGCGCTGTGTGTTTGTGCCATGTTGATCATCACCAGCGCCAAGATGTTTCTGGCAATCGCCGCCGAGTTGATGGACCAGCAAGCGGATGCGGAAACGGTGGCCAAGGTCCGGGACATCGCGGCGGAGGTCGATCAGGTCAAAGACACCGAAAAGCTACGCGTGCGAAAGAGCGGATTGGAGTACTTCATCGAACTCCATGTTCAGGTCGACGGCCAGCTGAGTGTTGATGAAGGCCACCGCATCGGACACGAAGTCAAGGACCGATTGTTGGCGAAGATGCCACGGGTTCGAGACGTGCACATTCACATCGAACCGTGGACGGACTGATCGTTCCTGGGCCAGGTGTGTTGTGAACGTTTTTGATTGGGGTAGCGGAAGCCGCTAAGGCTTTCGGTCTTCCGCGCGGCGTCACCGCGCCTGCGCGAAACTCTTGGCGAGTTCCGCTACCCGAAAACTAAGCTGCGACGAACTGCTCGTGCCGCGGCGCGAGCAAGGGACGAGGCGGATCCACTCGCTTACGCTTCGGGCTCATACTGATCTTTACGTTGCTTCGGCGAGGGCTTGGAGTTGGACGGTTGCCCTGCCCTGCTCTTTTTCCAGGTAGGCGCGTCCGAATTTGACGTTGACGTGGTCCCAGGGCAACTTGTCCAGCAGGTCATATTTGTCGTGGACTTGCTGTTGGACGTCGATGCCGGCGTCTTCGATCGCCGACCACCAGCGATCGGGATCCAGGTGCTCGGTCCAGCCGTCCATGCGTGCCCCACGCTCCCAGGCCAATCGGATCGCTTTGCCGGTGCGTCGATCACCGCGGCTGAGCACGCCTTCGAGCAGACTGGTTTCGATGTTGTGGCACTTGATGTTGACGCTGCGTATTTTTCGCCGACTCCACATGTACTTGTGGGCCCAGTGGAAATACTCGCGGCTTTGCATGCCGTTCCACTGGTAGGGCGTGTGGGCTTTGGGAACAAAGTTGGACACGCTGGCGGTGACGCGGGCGTAGCGGCCTTTGACTTCTTTGCCGACCGTGGCGATGGTTTCCGCCAAGTCGACGATGCCGTCCAGGTCGACCGGTCGTTCGCCGGGCAATCCACACATGAAGTACAGTTTGACGCTATCGAATCCGTTTTGGAACGCGTTGCGACAGCCTTCGATCAGGTCGCTGTTCTTGATCTTCTTGCGAATCTGTTCACGCATGTCATCGCGTGCGACTTCCGGTGCGAGTGTTAACGAGCTGCGTCGGTCGGTGCCGATCAGTTGTGGCAGCGATCGCAATTGATCGTTGACGCGCAAACTGGGCACGCTGATGTTCACGCCGAGCGGCTTAAAGACTTCGTGCAGCCGTTTGACCAGCGGTTCGAAATGCGGGTAGTCGCTGCTGGAGAGCGAGAGGATGCTGATTTCGTTGTGGCCGGTGTTCAGATAACTTTGCCAGGCGGCATCGACGATCGTGTCGACTTCGCGGATCCGCAAGGGGCGTTTGATCACCGTGCTTTGGCAGAACCGGCACAGGTGCGGACAGCCACGCATGATTTCCAAGGCGATGCGGTCGTGCACACATTCGATGTAGGGCACGATCGGCTCGACCGGCAACGGGATGCCGTCCAAATCGCTGATCACGCTGGGGGCAAACGTGGTGGGGACGTCCTCGCGCAGCCGCTCGAGCGATACGATCCGGCCGTCTTTGTAGGCCGGCTCGTAGAACCGCGGCACGTAGGCGTAATCGAGCGTGTTGGCGACTTTGGCCAGGGCATCGCTTCGCTGGCGTTTGCCTTCTTCCCCGTCGGGCAACGTGCCGTCGTCGCGGCGATAGCTCTCTTTGATTTCCAGCCACAGGTCGCAGACGTCCGGCAGGGCCGGTTCGCCGTCGCCGGTGATCATGACGTCAAAGTAGTCGGCCATCGGTTCGGGGTTTTGACAGCAGGGGCCGCCGGCGACCAACAGCGGGTCGTTCATCGTGCGGTCGACCGATTCCAGCGGGATGCCGCCCAGGTCGATCATCGTCAACACGTTCGGCGAGCTGATCTCGTACTGCAGGCTCAACCCGACGACGTCAAATTCCGACAGCGCGGTGAAGGTTTCCAGGGTGTACAGCGGGATGTCGTGCTGGCGGAGCAATTGCTCCATGTCCGGCCAGGGGGTGAACACACGCTCGGCACACCAGTCGTCGCGGCGGTTCATCAGCGAGTACAGCACCTGCAATCCGTGGTGGCTCATCCCGATCGTGTAGGCGTCGGGAAACCCGACGGCCAGTTTTCCACGCAGGCCGCGATGGTCTTTGACGATGATGTTGCGTTCGCCGCCGACGTATTGCGCGGGGGTCTGAACGTGCGGCCAAACGCGGGATTCGAGCAGTTTGCGTCGCTGGTGGTTGATCATTCAGGAATGCCGATTCGCTGGGGGCGGGTGTGGTGGACAATCGATCCAATGCCTAAAGTGTGGTCGGTACCGGGGCATGAACGCAAGACAAACCGACGATTTCAAGGTGCATGCGAGCTGTGAGCGAATTTGAATCAGTGGGGAAGGTGGACGATTTCGAGATCGGCCGCGGAAAAGCCGTCCCGATCGAGGGCCGGATGGTGGCCGTGTTTCGCCAGGAAGATGGCAGTTGGTACGCGATCGATGACCTCTGCCCCCACATGGGGGCTTCCCTGGCCGAGGGGCATGTCGAGGGGACGACGGTCACCTGCCCCTGGCATGCCTGGCGATTTTGCATCGCCGATGGAACCTGGGAAGACAACCCGCGGGTGAAGACCGACTGCTTTGAGGTCAAGGTCGAAGGCGAGGAGGTGTTCGTCCGCGAGCTTGAGCAGGAGTGACAACCGATTTTGTGATCTACCAACGACTACCATTGGGGGGCTGGGCAGAAGGCCTCAACTGAAATCAGCTGAGTCGTGCTGGTGGTCCTGCTTCATGGCCGTCTGCGGAAATCGGGTAAGAAAATTTCGGAGGTAAGAAAATGATGAAATGCACCCTTCATTCGATGTAGGTCATTTTTCTACCCAAAAAATTTTCCTACCCTTCTACCCAGCCACGACGTCCTTAGTAGGTCGTCGCGCGGAGCCCCACGGGCGACGGCCCGGAAGGGCCGTCGTACACGGAAACGTGTTCGCTCTAAGCTGGACGCTCCCTACAGGCCCCGGACCAACTCCAGGGTGTGGGATTGGCCGACTTTCAGGACAACGGGTTTGGCGTCGGTTTCGGCGGTCACCTTGTTGGCCCAGGCCGCGGCGTCTTGTTCGATCGGCGGCCAGGTGTTGTAGTGGGTCGGCAGCACGACGCGGGGTTCGATCAACTTGATCGCTTCGATGCTGTCGTGGATGCCCATCGTGAACAGGTCTCCGATCGGCACGACGGCGACGTCCGCCCCACCGGCGTACCATTTCATGTCGTGGTAGTAGGCCGTGTCGCAGGCAAAGTAGACGCGGAAGGTCTCGAACTTGAGCAGGAATCCGGCGGCCGAACCGCCGTAGGATCCGTCCGGCAGGCTGCTGCTGTGCAGTGCGGGAACCATCTTGGCGGTCCCGTCACCGATCGGGACGTTGCCGCCGACGTTCATCGCCACCACATTTTCGAAGCCGTGGTTCTTTTTGAACCATTCGGCGATCTCCCAGGTCGCGATCAATTGGGCGCCGGAGTGTTTGACCACCGAAGCGACGTCGCCGACGTGATCGGCGTGACCGTGCGAAACCAGCACGTGCGTGACGTCGGGGAAATCTTCCGCTTTGGCTTCGGCTTTCGGGTTATCGGCAAAAAACGGATCCAGCAAGATCCGTGCATCTTTAGTTTCGATCAGCCAGCTTGCGTGGGAGAGCCAGGTGAGTTTGATCATCGGGTTCGATCTTCCTTTTGTTGGCGAAGTTTAGAAAGGATAACATCTTCCGCCGTCGCGATGTCGGCCTGGGCGTGAAAGACATTCCCCGCTTGCCGTCGGGCGAACTCTCTCCGCGAATCGTCATCGTTTCCCAGAACCCGGCGAGGATCGTAGGTGGTAGCGGAATTCGCCAAGAATTTCGGCTTTTCCCGTGTGGTCTGCTGCGCGTCGAAAGCCTTGGCGGCTTCCGCTACGGGTTGAGGGACGAAGCCTAATAATCTTCGCCACGCAATCGGGCGATTTCCATGGCGTCCTTGTCGCCGCGTCCGGACAGGCACACGACCAAGTTCTCGCTTTTGGGCATTTCGGCGGCCAGCTTCATCGCCTTGGCCAACGCGTGGCTGGATTCCAGGGCGGCGATGATGCCTTCGCTGCGGGCCAGTTTATCAAACGCGTCCATGGCCTCGGCGTCGCCGCACTGGATGTAATCGACGCGGCCGGTATCTTTCCAGTAACTGTGTTCGGGGCCGACGCCGGGGTAGTCCAGTCCGGCACTCATGCTGTGCACGTCGCAGGTTTGGCCGTCTTCGTCTTGCATCACATAGCTGTAGCTGCCGTGCAGCACGCCGGGCGATCCGAAGGACATCGGGGCGGCGTGATCGCCGGGATTGCTGCCGCGGCCGCCGGCTTCGACGCCGACCAACCGCACGCCGTCGTCTTCGATGAAGGGATAGAACATGCCGGCGGCGTTGCTGCCACCGCCGACACAGGCGACGACACAATCGGGCAGTTTGCCGAACACCTCGAGCGATTGATCGCGTGCTTCGCGTCCGATGACGGCCTGGAAATCGCGGACCATCATCGGGAACGGATGGGGGCCGATCACGCTGCCGATGATGTAGTGGGTGTGCTCGACCGAGGCCATCCAGTCACGCATCGCTTCGTTGACGGCGTCCCGCAACGTCCGCGAACCGGATTCGACGGGGCTGATCGTCGCTCCCATCAGCCGCATGCTGAACACGTTGGGCTTTTGCCGGCGAATGTCTTCGGACCCCATGTAGACTGTGCAGGGCAGCCCGAAGTGGGCGCAGGCGGTCGCGGTGGCCACGCCGTGTTGGCCGGCGCCGGTCTCGGCGATCACACGCGTCTTGCCCATGCGCAAGGTCAACAAGGCCTGGCCAAGCGTGTTGTTGATCTTGTGCGCCCCGGTGTGATTCAGGTCTTCTCGTTTGAGCCAGATCTGGGCCCCCCCGGCGGCCTCGGACAGCCGTCGGGCATGGTAAAACGGGCTGGGGCGTCCGACGAAGGTTTTCAGCAATCCGTCCAGTTCCTGCTGAAAGCTCGCATCTTTCTTGGCCAGTTCGTATTCCTGGGCCAATTGATCGAGTGCCCGGGTCAGCGTTTCGGGGACGAATCGGCCGCCGAAATCGCCGAATCGGCCTCTTTCGTCTGGGACGGATGCGGTGGCGGGTGATCGGGAAGGAGCACTGCTCATCGTAAGTTTTGCCAAAAAGGTATGCTTCCGTATTTCAAGTTCATCATCTTCCCCCGGTCATCCAAATTGGTCAACGCGACGAACTCCCGCCCAAAGCGATTCCGCCGGATTGACGATGCCGCGATCGGCACGGTGATGGGAGTCGACTACAGCGGTGCGGCCCAGTCCGGGAGAACGGCGTGGATCGCGGAATTAGCCGCTGCCGGACCGCTGCGGGTGGCTGACGATGAACCGAGTTTCCGGCTCGCGTCCTTGCATCCACTGGGCCGGTTGGCCGGTGGCGACGACCGCGACAGCGTCAACCGCTACTTGGTCGACCGCATTGCATCGCAATCGAAAACGTTTTGGGGGTGCGATTTTCCGTTCGGATTACCGATCGAGTTGAACATCGGCGACTGGCAGGATCAATTGTCGCACGCCAGCGAGTTCGACGGTTCGGCCAAGGAATTCGGCCAGTCGCTGGTTGAGCGGACCGAGCAGGTGTTGGGGACCAAACACGTTCGCCGCACCACGGATCGGGAAACGCAAACGCCGTTTGATTGTTACCACTATCGGATCATCTACCAGACGTTCCACGGCATGCGGGACGTGTTGGCCGAGTTGGTCGCCCATCGCAATGTCGTCGTGTTGCCGTTTCAATATGACCAAGCGGGCCGCGGCGTGGCATCCTCGATCCTGGTCGAAGCATGTCCGTCGTCGACCCTGAAGCGATTGGAATTGCCGCACCAGCGTTACAAGCAGTCTGGTGGGAAGCCGCCAGAAGACACGCACAAGCGGACGCGACGAACGATCTTGAAGACGGTTTCGAAATACGTCCAGATCTCGCCGCATCGACGACGGGTGATCATGAACGATCCCGGCGGCGATGCACTCGATGCGGTGCTGGCGGGGCTGGGAGCGTGGTTGGGGGTGGCGCGAGCCGACCATCACGCGATCCAGGCCCACCCGCGTTATCGGCGCGAGGGGTTTGTGTATTGTTGAAGGAAAGACACGATGCCGGAATTGCCTGAAGTCGAAACGATGTGTCGTGGGGTGTTGCCGATCGTGGGGCATCGGATCGTCGCCGCCGAGCGTCCGCCCTGCGGACGCAAACCGATTTTGTTTCAGCCAGCGATCGCCCAGTTCGATCGCCGCGTCCGCGACCGCCGGATCACCGGGATCGACCGGCTGGGAAAACGGGTGATCATCGAGCTGGAAGACGACCAGGCGATCGTGATCGAGCCACGGATGACGGGTTTGGTGCTGCTGGCGGACCCGCCGGGGCCGGAGCACTTGCGATTGAGACTGACCCTGGCGGGGGATCGCTGCGAGGAAATGCTGTTTTGGGACCGTCGCGGGCTGGGCACGGTGCGGTTGTTGACGGCGGAACAATTGCGGCGCGAGGTCCGCGACCGACTGGGGCCCGATGCGACCAAAATCACCGCGGAGCAACTGCGTGAGGGTCTGCGGCACAGTCGCCGCGTGATCAAAGTCGGCCTGCTGGACCAGGCGGCCGTGGCGGGCATCGGAAACCTGTACGCGGCGGAGATTCTATTTGTCGCCGGCGTCGATCCACGCACCCGCTGCGACAAGCTCAGCCGGCCGCAGTGGCAACGGATCCACGCCGGAATCGGATTGGTGCTGGGCGAGGCGATCGAGCACGAGGGCAGCACGCTTTCCGACGGAACCTACCGTAACGCGCTCAACAACGAGGGCAGCTATCAGAACTACCATCGGGTCTACGACCGGGCCGGATTGGGGTGTGGACGCTGCCGGGCGGGTGTGATTCGCCGAATCGTCCAAGCCCAGCGGAGCACGTTTTTTTGCCCGATTTGTCAGCGGAAAACGGGGCAACACGCGTCGGTCGGTCGAATCGAAGTTTCGCCCGCCGCGGGTCGCACGGTACAATCATAAGCCGCGTGGACACTTAAATTTTGAATTTCTTGCCCGTCTGGAATCACGATGCCGATTTCATCCAACCGACGCGATTGGTTTCGCAAGTCCGCCTTACTGGCCGCCGGCGGAACGCTCGCCGCATCGTCGCTCGGACCTCGGCCGGGTGTTGCCGCGGCACGCAATGCGTCTTGGGAAACGGCGACGCAAAAGGCGCTGGCCTGGCTGGCGCGAACCCAGTCTTCACGCGGGCATTGGAACACCCAGGTCTATCCGACCGCGATGGCTGCCTTGGCCGGCACGGCGATGATCGGCAGCGGTTCGACGACCACGCAAGGACCGTACGCCAAAGAGATCGCCCGGACGTCAGATTTTTTGATCAGCAAGAGCCGCGACAACGGGTTGATCGGCGACCCCAAAACGGACCAGCGTTACACCTACGGACACGGGTTCGCGATGTTGTTCCTGTCGCAGGTCTTGGGCGAAGAAGGTTTGTTGGATCGTCGCCGCGAGATCGTGGACGTGCTGACGCGGGCGGTCGAGTTCAGCGGCAACGCCCAGACCGCGGCCGGCGGTTGGGGGTACGTGTCGGCGGCCGAGGGCAATGATTTTGACGAAGGCTCCACCACAATCACCCAGGTCCAGGGGCTGCGCGGTTGCCGCAATGCCGGGATCCCGGTCAGCGGTGACGTGATCGATCGTGCCAAAGAATACATCTATG
Source organism: Stieleria maiorica (assembly GCF_008035925.1). Taxonomy (NCBI): domain Bacteria; kingdom Pseudomonadati; phylum Planctomycetota; class Planctomycetia; order Pirellulales; family Pirellulaceae; genus Stieleria; species Stieleria maiorica. Next base: position 8,683,601 of record NZ_CP036264.1, on the reverse strand, counting down.
GCTGCAAGAACAAGGACGGCGGGATCAGCTACAGCAGCCGTCAGCGCGGCAACAGTCGTCCGGCGATCACCGCGGCAGCATTGGCGGCACTGTACAACGCCGGCGACTATGACAGCGAGCACGTCCCGGAGATGCTGGAGTACACCAAGAAGGAGCTGCACGGGATCAGCGACGGCGCCCGCGCGTTCGGCCATTGGCACTACACATACTTGTATTACAGCCAAGTCGTTTATCGCCAAGGCGACGAGTTGTGGCAGCCGTTCCGTACCAAGTTGTACGAACGCATCACCAGCCAGCAGCGTCCCGAGGGAAATTGGGAAGGCCAAATCCATCCGGTCTATGTGACCGCGTGCAACTTGATCATGCTGCAATTGGATTACGGCTACCTGCCGATCTATCAACGGTAGCGTTCTAATTAAACCCGCGGATCGTTGTACGATGTCCTTTATAGGTCGTCGCGCAGTGCCCCACGGACGACAGCCCGGAAGGGCCATCGTACTGCGAAAAGCGCCCGCCGCCCACGGTCAACTTGGTGTCGTTTGCGGCTTTCGAGCAAGGGTCTTTCGCGCGACCGCAAACCAGCTGGATTGTTGCAAATCACGGTACGGGGACTCGACCGGCAGCGTTTGCATCAGGTACTGGTCGGCCGCCCGCAGGTTGTGATACGGCAGTGAGGGAAACAGGTGATGCAGGGCGTGAAAGCGAATCGAGAAGGGATACAGTAACCAAGTGAAAAAATCGCGGCCGGTAAAATTGCAAGAATCATGCAGGTGCTCCGATGCCGTCATCTTTGTCCCATCGCTTTCGAAGTGATGATCGGCCAACAGCCTCAATTGATTGAGCAACAGGACGCTGATGCCGAGCGAATAGAGCATGGGGATTCTCGTCCAATGGTTGATGCCCAACAGCACGAGTGCCGGAATCAATGTTGCACGGATGCAAGTCAAAATTTCGACCGCCGTGATGCGGCGTCGATCGGCCGCGGAAACCCTTCGCACATAGTGGGGATTCATCATCAGTGATGAACAACGCGTTAACACGAACGTGCGAAGCCTGGGGTGCAAAAACGTCAACGGGGTTAGGACAAACCGCGCAGTAACAATGATGGGAAATGCCAGCACCAACAGCGAGTAAGCGAGTATGCTGGACCAGTTTCCGCGTCGGAAGCAATTGACGATGTATTCGGGGTCCTGCTTGGTTCCATACAGGCGGTGGGTATGGTGATCGCGGTGATGGCCGGAAAAGAAAGGCGAAGGTGCCAACATCAGTACACCTGCGATCAGATTCCAGGCGACCTTGTAAGCACGCATCTCATGTTCGCCCAGATGGGCGACTTCATGAACAAGTGAACCGGCGCGATAAAGCCAAAACACCGCGATCGGAAACGCGACGACTTGGTAGACCGACCAGGATTCCGCAGTCAGATAGACGCTCGCGGCGGTGTACGCCAGCACGGTGCTGACCAAAAAATCTCGCCAATAGATCCATGATGAAACGCGAAAGTAATCGGTCTCGGCGTCGCGCAACGCGACTTTGGAATCATGGACCCACTGCTGTGAACAAGCATCCATCAAAATCTCCGTCTAGCAGGTCGGTGCGCAGGCCTTCCCGCGAGGCCGCGTCCAATGTAAGCCGAAAGCTTAGGCGATTGTCGCCCGATTGTAGAGGTGAACTCGGCCCATCGGCGTCGAATGTTGTTTCAATGCGTCGCGATCCTGCTAGTGGGTGTGTTGGGGCTCGGAGGTTTGCAATTTGACCATGTCCCGGTACCGGCCTCCGCCTGCGAGCAGTTGCTGGTGCGTGCCGACCTCGACGATGTGGCCGTCTTCGAGCACGACGATCTTGTCCGCGTTACGAATCGTGCTCAACCGGTGTGCGATCACCAGCGACGTCCGGTTTTCCAGCAATTCTTCGAGGGATCGTTGGATCATCTGTTCGCTTTGGCTGTCCAGGTTGCTGGTCGCTTCGTCGAGAATCAAGATCTTGGGGTCGGCCAAAATCGCGCGTGCGATGGCGAGGCGTTGACGTTGTCCGCCGGAGAGTTTGACGCCGCGTTCACCGATGACACTGTCGTAGCCCTGGGGCAGCTTTTCGATGAACTCGTGGGCCGCCGCGGCTTGTGCTGCGGCGATGATTTCCGTTTGGTCGCAATCACGACGGGCGTAGGCGATGTTGTCGGCGATCGTGCCGTCAAATAAAAACACCTCTTGTTCGACGATGCCCAGCAAGCTGCGAAAGGAGTCCAGGTTGATGTCGCGAAGGTCGCGGCCGTCCAGCTGCACGCTGCCTTCGACGGGATCATAGAACCTGGCGATCAAGTTGGTCAGGGTGGTTTTTCCCGCACCGCTGCGACCGACCAGGGCGACCGTTTCGCCGGGTTCGATCTCCAGCGAGATGTATTGCAGTACGAAGGTTTCGGTGCCGGGGTAACGGAAGGACAGCTCTTTGATCTCGAGTCTGCCGGCGGTCGATGCTTTGGCGACATGGACGGCATCGGGTTTGGTCGGCAATTCGCTGTCGACTTCCATCACGTCCAGGATGCGGTCCAGTCCGGCCAAGTTGTTTTGAAACCCGACGGCGCTGCCGGCGATGGTTGCCAGCGGGTCCAGCAGCATGGTCAGGTAAACGAGAAACATCATCAGGTCGCCGAGTGTCAGCTCGCCTTGAATGATTTGGTATCCGCCGTAGAGCAACAATCCGGTCGACGCCAGCGGGATGATGACTTCCCAGACCGTTTCGATGATCCGCGTCCACCACCAGGTGAAAAGCTGTTGCCGGACCAGGAAGCCGCCCTCGCGAACGAACTTGGCCGATTCGCGACGTGATCGGGAAAAGGTTCGCACGACCCGGATCCCGCCGAAGGTCTCGGTCGCGCCGGCGTCGATCCGTTGGCGTTGTTTGCGGATGTCGCGGTAAAGCGGCCGGATACGGTTGATCCAGGTGCGATGGCTGACCCACACGATCGGCAGTAGCAGCAAGCCGCCGACCATCAGTTTCCAGTCGACGAAGATCAGGATGATCAGGCTGCCGACGAATTGGACGATCGCCCGCCAGGGGTTGTACAACATCGAAAAGATCAGATCCGCCACGCCGCCGGCGTCTTCGCGAATCAGACTGGCCACGCCGCCGGATTTCAGGTCGTACACGCGTCCCAGGGGCAGACGGATGGCATGGTCAAACACGCGTCGACGGATCGTGATCTGGGATTGGTTGACGGCTTTGGTGGCGGTCCAGCGGCTGAACAGATGGACGATGGTGGCCAGGATGGTCATCACGACGACCGCGGCGGCGATCCAGACCAACCGCTGCATCTTGTCGCTCGGCCAGCCAAACTCGGCCAGCCACGCCGGCAGCGGTTTGGGGGGATCGGTCAGTACGCAATCGATCGCCAGCTTGGTGCCGACCGGGGGTACCAATCGCAGCCCGATCGCGATGGTCAAGAAGAAGAGTGCGATGATGATCTGACGTCGGTGCGGACCGACCAGCTTCCAAAACTCGCCGATCAGTTCCCAAAAAGTGCGCTCGCGCTCGCCCCACTTGACGGCGCTTCGATCGCCACCGTGATGGCCCGTCGGGCGGATTTTCTGGGCATTTCGCTGGCGGACTTTCTGACGGTAGGCAGCAAATCGGTGGCGACTGGGCAGTGTAGGCATACGATATTGGTAGCGCCGTGGCGGACGGATGACAAGGTGACATCGGGTTGCGGGCGGTTCAACCGCTGACGGTCGATAACTCCACACGCCAGACTCCCGCGGCGATGCGTCGCATCGCCAGACCGTGCCGTTTGGACAGCCGAGCCAGGAATGCATCGCCGCCCGGACGCTTGTCGATGATCAACGTAATCCGTTTCCGTGCGATCCAGTCGGCGAGTCCGGAAACACTCTGTCGGTCCAGCAGGTCGTAAAACAGTTTGCGGTCGGCCAAAAAATCGTCGCCGCGATGAAACCAGGCAAACGCCTCGACGTAGGGGTCTGCCCAAAAAACCCCCTGTCGAATCAACCAGTAGTGTTTGGTGGTTTCAAGGTCCAGCAGCAACACGCGGTCGGAAGGTCGCAAATAGTCCGGGCGCAAATCGGCCAGCGTCCGCGCCGGTGCGATCGATCGCCACCGCGCCCGCCGTTTACCCATGTCCGCCAGCTCGGCGTCAAGCAGGCTGTTGAACCCACGCGCGCGAGCGAGTGGTGTTGAGATTTCGAAGCGATATGCCAACGCCGAGACGCCCACGAAAACCAGAATCGCGATGCCGGTCGTTCGGCGAACGCCACGCGGGACGCAACATGAGAGCGCCCCGGCGACGACGGTCAAAGCGATCGGATAGGCAAACCAATGCAATCGTTCATAGCCGGCGGCGTAGTGCGGAAGCCGCGTCAGGAAGACGCCCGAGACCAGCCACATGCCCCACAACATCCCGGCGGCAACCAGCCCCGACCCCAGCAGGCGCCATCCCGATGCTAGCAGACGCCTGGAATCAGCACGTTTTCCCCGCCAAGTTGCCACGCCCAGCACCAGCACGCCGATCTGCATCATCGCCAACAGCCCGCATCCGGTGATCACCGAGTGTTTCAACTGCAGCCGATCGCCGACCCACTCGGTCGTGTCACTCGGCAGCGGAGTGCCCGGTAGGGTGTTGTAGAAACCGACCCAGTAATGAATCGGCCTTTCGTCGAGTGACTGTCGGTAATCGATCCGGATGATTTCACGAATCTGCTGGTGGTTGCTTTGCGCGTCGCCGATCAGGAAAACGCCGACGCACAACACAACGGCCGCGACGGCCAAAGTCGCGGTCCGCCGGATCGCGCGAGGATCGGCGGGGGTGACCAGGACGGCCACCGGTGCGGCCAGCAAGAGCAGATAAATCGAGGTCAACGGGTGGAATCGAAGGAGCGCAGGCAGCAACGCCACCAGCGGAACCCCATACCGCGACCTGCCGGCGATCCAGCCGCGGGCCAACCAAAGCGTCGCGGGGATCAGGAAGAACAACGCGATGTCTTTGTCCAGCAACAGGTTGTTCGTGATCCGAAACGAATAGTTGAACGCGTTGAAGTTGCGATACCACAGCAACACACTTCCCAGGATCGCGAGCAACACGATCGGATAAGAGACACGTCGACCCGCCAGGGATCGGATAACCTCCGCCAGGCACAGCAACACCGAGAACGCGATCGGGATGGTTGCATAACGCAGCAAGACTTGATCGACGGCGACCCCGCTGGTGTACGCGATCATGCTGGGCAACGAATGCCAATAGTGTGACTTCCAGCGGGGCATGGCCTGGTCGACGTCCATCGCGGACATGCCGATCGATGAAACGTCCAACGAGGCGTTGGCGAGCATGTCCTGTTGTTGCAGCAAAAACTGATGAATGTCGTTGGATCGTGGCGTGCGGTAAACGCAAACCGAGAACACGATCAAAGTGGTGATCATCAAGCTGTGTCGTGGCGGCCGGACGACCGGCCACGGAGCCGCACCCACCGCCGTCCTGACCAGATGGCCGTAACGCAGCGCCGCCGCGGCCAGCAGAGCGACGGCCATGATTGTCAGGTACGCCTTCATCCCCAGTCCGGTCAGCGATGCGGCGCAGGCCAGCAGACCGTGGAGGGCGATCGAGGAGATCATCGCGGCGAAATATCGACGAATCGGTGCGCAGTGATCGCCGATCCACCACGGGGCGCTCAGCCAGCCGAGGGCCAGAAACGCCGCCCAGGTCAGTTGGACACGCACATCGGCCAGATTGCCCGGACCGAGGGTCAGTGTCGCGATCAGCAGTGCCGAATGCCCGGCAATCAGCGGCGATAAATCGCGAAGCAACGGCATGGACGAAGGGCGAAATGTGGGGGCGGGGGGATGCTTGCATTGGCCGGGGGACGCCGCGGCCAGCGGGGCTGGAGGTGGGGCGGCGAAGATTTTGATGCCATCGCGATCCAGGGGATGTTACACTGGATCGCTCTCCTCGTCGGTCTCCGCTTGTCTTTTTGTTCGGAGGGGTGTCCATGCTGGATCTTGTCGTCGCGACCTCGGTCATGGTTTGTCTGTGTCTGGTGATCGGATCGTTCGTCGCGGTCCGGATGAAGCGCGAGTCGCGTTTCTCCAGCGTGGTGTTGTGTTTTTCAGTGCTTTCGGCGGCCGGGTACGTCTACTTTCTAAACGGGACATTGACGTGGGCTCGGTTCGTCCCGTTGACCGCGGCGATCGTGTGGACCAATTTTGCGCCGATCTTTTTGTGCGTCGCCAGCGCGGCGGCACTGGCGATCCCCAATCGACCGTTGTGGCGGCGCGGCGGGTTGTCGTTGATGTTGGCGTTGTTCGCGACCGCAACATTGTTGCAACCGATCGTCCAACCGGTGATTCGTCCGGTGCGGCACAGCATGAACACGGTTTGGCTGGGGCACGACGTGTGCCAGCAATCTGGCAGCGTGACCTGCAGCCCCGCGGCCGCGGCGACGTTGTTGAAGGCCAACGGGATCGACGCGGAGGAACATCAGTTGGTGCAGTGGTGCTTGACCGATGCACTCGGCACGACATCGCTGGGGTTGTGGCGAGGGTTGCGTTTGGCGACCGCCCAGACCCCGTGGGAGCCGGAGGTGATGGACGTCACCTTGGAGGATCTGCTCAGCCGCGAGCCGCGCGACGATATTTTTCCCTGCTTGATCTTGGTCGGATTTCCTCGCTTCGGAACGGTCGCATCGCCGGAAATCGAATCACGTTACATTAAGGAGTACGGTTGGCCACGAGGATTTCGACACAGTGTCGTCTTGTACGGACCGGCTGAGGACGGCGGGATCGAAGTCGGTGATCCGTCGATTGGACGTGAGCGTTGGGCAAAGCAGGATCTGGAAATCCTATGGCGTGGAGAAGCGGTACGATTGGTGCGTCGCGAATCTTGATGGTCGGATGGATCGTCGCGGCGGTGACCGGCTGCGACGTTGAGACTCAAGCAACCAAGCAGCCCGATCCACCGACGGCGGCATCGGCCAGCCAGCGCCCGTCCGCGTTTGGTCAACCAGATCCCACTGCAGAACCAGATCCCACTGCAGAACCAGATCCCGCTGCGGACGTTTCGGGGGAGACGCTGACGCAACAGCTCGGCCAGATTCGCGCTCGGTTGGATGCCGGCCGTCTTGACCAGGCGGAGCAGACGGCGCGTCGTCTGTTACTTGACCACCCCGGCGACCGCGGTGCTCAGGCGATGTTTGCCGAAGTGTTGAAGATGACCGGGCGGTTTGCACAGGCGGCCGCATGGGCGTTGCAGACTGCCGATGCGGAGACCTCCGCGGCGGGCGCGATCGGTTGGCTGGAGCGATCGTTTTTTTGGAGCCTGGAGGCGGGCGATTGGGGGCTGGCGGAGAAAGTGGGGCGACGGACGGTCCAGCGGTTTCCTGACGCTCCCGATGGGCATCGTTTCTTGGCCAGGCTGTTTTCTTCGCAGGGGCGACGTCAGGAAGCGAGCACGCACGTGCGGCGGTTGTTGCAGTTGGGGGCTGCCGACGACCGCGAAGTGCTCAGTCTGGTCGACGTCTCCGGGCCGTTTCAAATCGTGTCCTTTGATCGCTGGACCGACAACAGGGAACTCGGGGTGTTCGCGCTCGGAAAGGCACGCCAGACGTATGTGGCGGACAATGAGATCGACGAAACGTTGGCGATCCTGGAAACGCTACGTCGCGACCATCCCGGCATGCCGAGCGTGGAGGCGTTTTACGGCCGCGTGCTTGTCGAAGCGGGGCGGGACGCAGACTTTCGACGCTGGTTGGACAACGTTCCCGAGGGCATCGACGCCCAGTCCGACTACTGGGTCGCAGTCGGGAATTGGCTGCAAGGGATCCAACAAGATCGTCAGAGTATCGCGGCGTTGGCTCGGGCGATCGAAATTGATCCCAGTGACCGGCGGGCACTGCGATTGATCGTCGCCGCGTTGTCACGTGTGGGACAGGACGAACGTGCCGCCGCCGCACAGGCGTCGCTGTCAAAACTGGATGCGGTGTTTCGCAAAGCCGCCCGCGCCGATGCCAGTGAGGCGTTCGAAATCGGCGCGGTGTTGGAATCACTGCTGCGACCTTGGGAGGCGCTCGGCTGGTACAAGATCGCCGCCGAGCGTGGTGCGGGCGAGACGCTGCGGCCAGAGAAACTGCAGCAGCGAGCCGCGGCGATTGGGCAATGGGAACGCGATTCGACCGCGGAACAAATCGTGCAGGCGCGGACGCGGAAGCTGTTGGGGTTTGACCCCGGCGACTATCCGCTGCCCGAGCGACTGGTGACGCGACGGCACGACGGCGGGGAGCCCGAATCGGCCGAGCGAAGTCCGCTGGTGTTTCGCGACGTCGCCCACGCGTCCGGTCTGCGGACGTCCTTTGTCAGCGATTACAACCTCCGGGAAGTCGATTTCTTTTTGCATCAGGCCAACGGCGGTGGGTTGGCGCTGTTGGATTACGATCGCGACGGCAAACTCGATGTGTATGTCGTCCAGTCCGGCGGCGACCCCAACATCGCCGATGACTCGATGCCCAACGAGTTGTACCGCCAAACCGATCCGGTGGCGTTTGGTCGTGTGGAGACCGCCGCAGGATGTGATGGACGCGGGTTCGGTCAAGGCGTTTGCGCGGCAGACATCAATCAAGACGGGTTTGTCGATCTGTTGGTCGCCAACATCGGTCGCAATCAAGCATTGATCAACCAAGGTGACGGGACGTTTCGCGATGTCACGTCGACGCACCTGCCGGACGAAGGCCTGTGGACGTCCAGCATCGGCGTCGGCGATCTGGACGGTGATCAGATTCCCGATCTGGTCGAGGTGAACTATGTCGATGATCCCGAGGTGTTTCAGAAGAAGTGTCAGGGCGAGGTCATCGCGTGTGTGCCGCAGAGTTTTCGTCCCGCGCCAGACCGTTTTCTAACGGCGACTCCCGAGGGGCGATTTGTGCAGGATGATTCGCTGGTCGGTGAGTCGGTGCCGCCCAACTACGGATTCGGTGTGGTGATCGCGGACTTCGATGGTCGTCCGGGTAATGAAGTCTTTGTGGGCAACGACGGGGATTTGAATCAATATTGGCGGAGCGGGTTATCGGCAAGTGAGCGGTTGGTCGAAATGGCGGGGATCAGCGGATTGGCGGTCGGCGCATCGGGCGTTGCGGCGGCTTGCATGGGAGTCGCATCGGGGGATTTTGATCGCAGCGGTCGCTTGGACTTGGCGATTACGAACTTCTACAAGGAGCCGGTCAATCTGTTTCTGCAAAGTCCGTCGGGGACGTTTGTCGATGATGCGATGCGGCGTGGGCTGGATGTCCCCAGCCGAAGTGTGTTGGGGTTCGGTTGCCAAGCGGCCGATCTGGACAACGACGGTTGGCTGGATTTGGCAGTGCTGAACGGGCATCTGTACGATTTCCGACAGCAGGGCATTCCGTTTCAAATGCAGCCGCAACTGTTTCGCGGAACACCGAAACGATTCGAGCCGGAGCAGGTTGCCGATGAAGCCTCCTATTTCGCCATCAAGCGACTCGGACGCGCGCTGGCGATGGGCGATCTGGATCGGGACGGTCGCATGGATTTGTTGGCCAATCATCTCGACGCGCCGGTCGCCTTGCTGATCAATCAGTCGCAATCGGGCAACTGGTTGCAGGTGCAGTTGGTTGGTCGCCGTAGCGAACGTGATGCCGTGGGCGCGATCGTCTCGGTCGATTGCGGTGAGGAGACGTTTTCATTGTGGACCAGCGGCGGTGATGGATACATGTGTTCCAACGAACCGCTGTTGCATGTCGGTGTTGCCGACCATCAGGCCATCGATCAGTTGACCGTTCGTTGGCCCAACGGCGACCGCGAAACGTTTACTGATGTGCCGATCAACCGCCGCGTGTTGGTGGTCGAAGGATCGGGAGAGGTGGTCGCCGATGGGGGATGACATCCTTACAGCTTTCGGGCTTCGGTGGCGAGTCGGGCCAGTCGCGTGGTGAGTTCTTGCCCGAGTGTTTGCATCAGCGGATCGGGTTGGCCTTTGGGGGGGCGTTTGGTGTCGACTTGGATGGCCGGCGCGAATTCGATGACGGCTTTCAAGGGGATCGTGTGGTCGGCGTGTCCGTTGACGGTTTCTTGCATCCGTTGAATGGTTTCGACGATGCGGGTGTCGGTCACCTGATCGGCCATCAGGTAGCTGTCGGGATACGACGAAAGGTCTTGGGCGATGTCGGCGGCCTGGACATGGCGTTTGAGCGCGGTGGCGGTCGCGGGATCGGCGCCGTTTTCGAAATAGCGCGACGACGCGGTGGAGCGAATCAGCCGGACACGTTCGCGGACGTCCGCCGAGGGTTTATCCAGTTGCATTTCGGCTTCGGTGGACGTGAGCAGATGTTCGATCAAGGCATCGCGTCGCGACGGCAGGTCGCCGGCACCGCAGTGGCCGAGGTATTGAATCTCTTTGAGCGCCAACAGTGCTTCGGCGAGCCGGACGGTGCGCTGGCGAATGTCGCGTGGCGGCATCCGTTTCCAGCCCAGGCGTTGTTCGAATCGGTCCAGTTGCGTGGTCGCCCAGCGGTCGATTTTTTCGAGGCACAGGTACTTGATGGCGACCGGGTGAACGACGACGTTGCCGCTGCCGTCATCTGCGGTTTTCGACGGGTCGGCGTGGAGTTTTGCGCGTCGTTTGGCGGCGGTGCGGGCGATGAAGGCGACACCGTCCAGCAGCGGTTTCAGCTGGTCGTTGGTCCGGTTGGTGGTGCCTTCGGGGAAGATGATCAGCGGCCGACGACCTTCGACCAGGATCTCGATCGCGGCTTCGAGTGATTGCCGGTCGTTGCCTTCGCGAAAGATGCTGAAGGCGCCCATGCGTCGCAGTGCGAAACGGTCGAAACGGCCTTCGTTGAACAGGTGCCACGATGCCATCGCGTGGACATGGATGCCCAGTTGCCGGGCGGGCCAGCCCATGACCAGCGGATCGGCATAGCGGCAATGATTGGGGGCCAGCAAGATTCCGTGCTGCGCGTCGAGCGACTGCCGCAGGTGTTCGGTGCCGCGGAGTTCATAGTCGACGACGCCTTCCTTGCGTTTCAGATAGCGGTCGTAAAGTCGCAGCCGTTGGATCAACCAGGGCCAGAGCCTTCCACGGTAAGGAGGCACGAACTGATACGGACGCTCAAACACAACGGTCATCGGCGGGGGCAACTCTGGGGCGGAACGTTGATGGTCGCAGGATCAGCGTGGCGACAGACGCGTTGCGGACACAAACGAGGGCATGGTCGAGAGTTTAGAGAGCCCGAGGGCGCGTGACCATTACGGTCCGGCGCCGGAACCGGATGCCTGTCCCAGGAAAAATCCCAAACCGACCGCGACGATGAAGAACGCCACCAAGAGTGCCGCGATCAGCATCTTGTCAACGCCTTTTTCTTTGACCGGCTTGCGGCTTTCGGGTTTGTAGACGTCCGATTCGCTGCCGACATGAACGCTGGACCGCCCGTCGGTTCGTTCGGGGTAGTGCTGCGATGCGGCGGCGCTCGGTGTCTTTTTGGCGGCAGTCGGTTTGCGTGAGGCGGGCGGGCGGGCGGTCGCACCGCCGTAACCCGATTCGACTTGCAGGTCTAAGAAGCTGTTGTCGTTGAAGTCGATCGTCGGACGTCTGACGTTGACCATTTTTCCGCTGTCGTTGGTGCTCAATCCTTCGCCGCGGATCAGACGACTGCGGCTGCTGGTGAGCGTTTCGTCGTTCTTGTTGGACAGCGTGTCGCCACCTTGGTTGGGTCGCAGGGTGTCGTCGTCCAGCGAGATCGACGAGGAACCGTCACCGCCGATCCCCGGCAGATCCCCCAGACCGACCGTCACCTTTTGACCGCGCGGGACCTTGGCGACGTACCGTTCCAGGACTTCGGCAACATCTTCGGCTGTCTGGTAGCGGTAATTCGGATCCTTTTGGATCATCTTGACGCATATGCCTTCCAGCTCTCCGGGCACGCCCTTGCGGATTTCACGGATCGGTTTGGGCATCTCCTTTTGATGCATCGCGATCCGCTGGGCCAGGGTGCCCTGGTTGAAGGGCGGTTGGCCGGTCAGCAGGTAGTACATCGTGCAGCCCAAACCATAGATGTCGGCGCGGTGGTCGACCGTGTGGCTGTTAAGGGCTTGCTCGGGCGCCAGGTAGTCTGCGGTTCCGAGCACGTTTTCGTTGTTGGCCACCGTCAGCGATTCGTCTTCGTCGGCGCCCATCAACGCCAGCCCCATGTCCAGCAGCCGGACGGTGTGGGAGGAGTCCAACAGCAGGTTGGCCGGTTTGACGTCGCGATGAATCACGCCTTTGGAATGCGCGTGGGCCAGTCCGCGAGCGGCTTGGGCGATCACCTCGGCGGCCGTCGAAGGATCCAGGGCGCCGTCACGCTTGACCAACGCTTGCAGGTCCAGGCCGTCGACGTATTCCATCACGATGTAATGAACGTCGCCTTCGTTGTCGATGTCGTACGCCAGCACGATGTTGGGGTGATTAAGCGACGCGATCGCTTTGGCTTCCAGCTGAAAGCGGGCCAAGTAGGACGAGTCGGCGACTCGTTTCTTGGGCAACACCTTGATCGCGCGACGGTCGTGCAGCTTGGTGTGCTCGGCCAAATACACGCTGCTCATTCCCCCGGTGCCGATGTGGCCGAGCAACTTGTATTTGCCTAAGAAGAAGCCTTTGTATTTGCCGTTGAGCAGTTTTTCATTGTGCCATTCGGTCAGCAGTCCGTTTTTGACAAACAGGCGGGCCAACGTTTTGGCGTCCGATGGCAACCCGCCGTCGTAGTGCTGGCGAACCTTCTCCAACAACCGCTTCGCTTTGACTGGATCTACCAGGCGGCTTTTCTCGACCAGTTCAAGAAACTTTTTGGGCGACGGTTCCGACATAAGTGACCGTTTTGGTGGTCCCACTGCAAAAACGCTTGCGGTGGGGGCAAGCACTTGCGGTGCGGGATTCCAGTATTTTCCGGGGGATCAGTTGTGGCGAGACGAGAAGTCTACGCAACTGGCGGGCCGGATTGGAGAGCCACGCGGGAAATTGCAAATCGATTTCGCAAAGAAAGTTGCGGCGATCTCGCGTCACGACCAACTCGTATCCTAACCGCAAATGCGGCGATAGATACACTCATCAGGGGGATTCTAACGCAGCATTTGTCACTCGGGGTGTGGTTTTAGCGGTTAGGGGCCGGCTGGACACCGCTTTCGCCTCGCAGATCCGTCCCCGGGGTGCTCAGGTGAGCCTTCCGGCGGATAATGGTGCGGTCAACTAACGGGGCGGTCAACGAAATTCCCCACTCGAGCTTCATCAACCTTTCATTCCGCAGCCATCCTTCCATGCATCGAGGTCCGGATCGAAAACTACACCTCGGCGTGATGGCAAAGTACTGGACGTCGGGACAAGTCAAGACACGGCTGGGGGCAACCATCGGGATGTGTCAGGCGGCCCAAGTGCATCGAGCGTTTTGCCACCATTTGGCCGGCCGATTGGCCACCGCGGCCGATCAACGGTCGTTCGTCGTGTCACCACCGGAGCGTCAAGCGGACTTTCGGACATCGTTGCCACCGGGGTGGCAGATCGAAATCCAATCCGAGGGCGACTTGGGATGTCGCATGCAGGCCTGGTTTGCCGGCGGCGCGGAGGCGGAGGGTGACCGAGTTTTGATCGGTGCCGATTGCCCTCTTTTGGATGGTTCGGTGATTCTCCAAACCGGTGAGCTGTTGGAATCCCACGACGTCGTGCTGGGGCCGGCGATCGATGGCGGGTATTACTTGATTGCATTGCGTGGGCCATGGCGTGCGGAGTATCGGAGTTTGCTGGAAGAGATGCCGTGGAGCGGCGCGTCGGTTTTCCAATTGACGTGTCGTCGTGCGAAGGAGGCCGGATTGCGTTTGGCAACGCTGGCGGCGATGGAAGATGTTGACACGATCAAGGAGTTGGAAGCATTGATGATTCAGTTGGAGCAGCGTTCCGGTGACGTGGATTGCCGCACACTTCGTCGGTCGATCGAGCAAGTGATTTCGCAGCGGGGAATGGGATGAAGAGCGACGTGGTGGTGATCGGGGCCGGTGCGATCGGTTTGACGCTGGCGTACGAGTTGGCCCAACGCGGTCGACAGGTCACGGTCGTCGACCGGGACCGATTGGTTGCCGTGGAGACGGACACGTGTTCGATCAACACGCCTTTTCGATCGGCCACGTCGTGGGCGGCAGCCGGCATTCTGCCGCCGGCCGATTTGGAGCACTCGACCGATCCGATGGACCGCCTGCGCGGGCTTAGCCACCAGCTGTTTCCCACCTTGGCGGCGCGGTTAATGGTGGAGTCCGGGATCGATTCCCAGCTGGCACGTTGCGGAGGATGGTACTTGTCAGACACCGTCGGCGAGACGGCGTCGATGGTCGGGATGGTGTCGTTTTGGCGCGAGCTGTCGATCGAGTGCGTCGAGCGGACGCCGGCGGAGTTTGCCGCGAGCGAACCGGCGCTGGCCGAGTGGGCCGAGCGCGAGCCGGCCGCGCGGGCATGGTGGGTGCCCGATGAATACCAAATCTCTCCGCCGCTGTTCTTGCAAGCGTTGATCAAGGCCTGTGATCGCCTGGGGGTGACGTTTTTGGATCAGAGCCGTGTGGTGGACATCGATGATGTCGAATCGAAGGTGACGGTGACGCTGGAACGCCGTCACGGAGGGCGTCAATCAATCGAAGCCGGGCAAGCGGTCGTTTGCGGAGGCACGTGGAGCGGGCTGATGGCCCCGCGGTTGAGACTCGATCAGAGTCTGGTGCCGGTACGGGGGCAGGTGTTGTTGCTGAAGACTGAAACGCCGATCTTGTCGAGCATCATCAATTTCGGCCAACGCTATTTTGTTCCACGGCGTGACGGAGCCGTGTTGGTCGGTTCCTGCGAAGAGGAGGTCGGATTTCAACGGGGAACGACACCGGCGATGCTGGACGAATTTCGCCGGTTCGTTCGACGTGTTTGTCCGCCGCTTGCGTCCGCCCGGGAATTGAGCGCTTGGTCCGGGCTGCGGCCGTTGACGTTTGACGGGTTTCCGATCTGCGGCAAACTGCCCGGCAGCGATTCGATCTTTGTCGCCACGGGACACTTTCGCAGCGGCATCCATCTGTCGCCTGGGACCGCCATTTGTTTGGCTGATCTGATGGGCGGTGACGAGCCCCCGATCGATCTGCAGCCCTTCTCGGTCGGCAAGCAGCAGGGGACGGCCGGTTGATGAACGGCTTGTTGGTTGAATCAGCCGTATGGCGCGAGCCTACGGGCCCCGGTGCGTTTTCCTGGGAGTTTTAGGCCCGTACGCTCGCGCGAAACGGCTAATCCCACGTGTGATCGGATTAAATCAACAGGTCGTTAGGCGGTCTGGGCGGTAGTCAAACGCGGCAGGACATCTCAAGATGGCGGGACCACCTTCTGGCGAAGGTGGCTACGTTCGGCCGGCGATGCACAACACACCCCCTATGGAAACAGCCCCCCCGATGACCGAAGAGACCGCGACGTTGGAACCGCCGGGGTCGATCGCCGTGATCGGCGCCGGACCGCTTGGGATCGAAGCGGCGCTCTACGGACGCTTTCTCGGTTACAACGTGACGCTTTTTGAAGCCGTCGAGGTGGCTCATTCGATTGCCGATCGGCGTGATCAGCCGATCCCGATGATGCCCGATCGCTGCGTCTCTCCCTTGGCCAAGGGGGCGCTGGACGCTCAAGCCGGCGATGACGAACCGAAGTCGCTGCCACTTTCGATCGCCGAGTGGATCGATCGAGTCTGGTTGCCGCTGACGCAAACCGATTTGCTCCGCGGCCGGCTGCGTTGTCCGGCACGGGTGAGTGCGATGGAGTTGGTGTCGGCCCCAAGTGACGATGGGGATGACAGCGATCTGGAGGATGACGACGTGCCACCGGATTTTCGGTTGCGTCTTGCCGAGGGAGAAACGGCCGACTTTGAAGCCGTGATCGTGGCCACCGGAGCCGAAGGGACCGAGATCGAACGATCGTTTGACGAGCCGGTGGATTACCTGTTTACCATAGGCCGGCAGCCGACCGGAGACGCGGAGCAGGACTTTGCCGGTGGGCTCAAACAGATCGTGGCCGTTTACGCCTCGCTGGGCGGGCGAGCGGATCTGGACCTGTACCGGCCCCCGCGCGGATGAGACTGACCTTGATTTCTGGGGGAGATCGGCGAGATAAAAAGGGATGTGGGGGCGGAATGACAGGCTGGAATCCTATCCCACTTCTTCCCGCTCGATCCTTGACGGCACTGGATTCAATGGCAAGACATCGATGTTGTGTTCTGGTTTGGTTCACTGCGAGTGTGATTTCGTGCTGCGCGGTGACCTGTCCGGCGCAGGAGCGGTTGCCGGGCGATTCGGTCTATCGTCGCGGCGTCGCGTCGGTTTCGGAACGTTCGTTTCCATCCGAGCCGGTTCAGCAGGCTTCGGCGGGGGAGTTTCCGTCGTTGGTCGTTCCGGGGGACGCCGATGCGGATGACCGGGCTTCTTCGGATGGGGCGTTGGCAGGGCCGGTGGTGACCACGGTCAGTTCGCTGTTGGTGGTGCTGGCGGTCTTCGGTGGTCTGGTTTGGATTTCGCGTCGCTTCGGATCGTCGCGGACGTTTCAGGGAGCGTTGCCCGAGGACGTGCTGCGGAATCTTGGCGGTGCGGCGATCGATGCCAAGACCCGCGTGACGTTCTTGAAGGTGGGGGCTCGGATTTTGGTGATCGGACAAACCACGGCCGGTGACCCGCAGACGTTGTCGGAGATCACTGATCCGGAGGAGGTCGAGCGGTTGACCAATCGATGTTTGGGGCGACCGGAGATCGTCGGCCGGCGATCGGGGTATCCCAGCGGTGTGGAGACGTCGCGTCGCGATTTGGCCGCCGGATGAGTTTGGCGATCCTGAGCGTTGCGATCCTGCTGTTGGTCGGCGTCGTGTTAAGGCAGTCGCTGCGTCCGCTGCGCGTGTTGTTCATTCCCGGTTCGGTCGTGGCGGGGTTCGTCGGATTGACGGCGGTGACGTTGCTGGGGCGTTTGGGCGGCGAAGTGGTTGCCGCGAAAACGTCGGAGCTGAACGAGACTTTGGCCGGTTGGCCGGGACCGCTGATCGCCGTGGTGTTTGCGGCGATGATGTTGCAGCAATCCGGCGGCAGCCCGCGGCCCCATGACGATTCGACCGCCCGGCGCGTCGGACGCCAAGGTTTGATGGTCTGGATCATCGTGCTGGGGGAGACGATGGTCGGATTGTGGGCGACTTGGCTGTTGATTCAGCCCCTCTACGATGTACCCAATTCGTTCGGCATGCTGATCGAAACGGGGTTTGCCGGTGGCCACGGTACTGCCGCCGCGATGGGGCAGGTGTTCGCCAGCGAGCAGGTCGGTTTGGAGGCCGGGCTGGATTTAGGCTTGTTGATGGCGACGTGCGGGCTGGTCTACGGTGTGGTCAGCGGCATCTTTTGGATCAACGTTGCCTCGCGATTGGGATGGTTGCGGGACGAATCGACGCAGTCAGCGTCGGCGAGCGTGTCGCAGCAGCCCAAACCGATCGGGTATCAGACGACGTCTCCCGATGCGATCGATCCGCTGTTGTTGCAGATCGTCTGGATCGCCTTGGCAGTCGGTGCGGGGATGTTGATGCAGGCTGTGGTGCTGGGGCTGGCCGGCCAGATCGATGTGGTGATGGGAGCCGGTGCGGCGTCGGACGCGGTGGGGGCCGATGCGGAATTGTCCAAGCGGATGTCGGCGAGCAACGTGATGGATTTTCCGCTGTTCATTTACACGATGTTCGGGGGCTGGCTGGTCCGCCGGGTGCTGCGTCAACTCGGGCAGACCCATCGCATCGATTCGATGACGATCCAGCGGCTCAGTTCCACCGCGATGGAGATTCTGGTGGTCGCCGCGATCACGTCGTTGAAGCTGAGTGCGGTCGCTGCGCTGATCGGGCCCTTTTCGATTCTGTTTGTTTGTGGAGCAATTTGGACGGCGATCTGTTTGATGGTGATCTCTCGCTGGGTATTGCCTCGTGAATACTGGTTTCCGCTGGCTCTGATCAATTACGGGATGTCGACCGGCACCACGGCGACGGGGTTTGTGTTGCTGCGGGTGGTCGATCCGGAGTTGAAGACGGGGGCGGCGAGTGATTATGCGCTTGCGGCGCCGTTGTCGGCCCCGTTCATCGGCGGCGGGATTCTGACGATCGCGTTACCGCTGGTGCTGTTGGAGCGGGTTTCGATTGTTTGGCCGGCGACCGTGATCGCGGCGGCGGTGTTGGTGTTGGTTGGGGTGGGTCGGCACCTGGGCCGGTCTGATTGATTGGGCCGCGGTGAAAACACTCAAGCACCGCCAATCGACCCTCCCCTCGCTGCGGTCGACCCTCCCTGCCAGGGAGAGTTGCTTTGAAAAACCCCGCTCACTCGCCAGGGCGGGGCGAGTGAGCTGGCTTGTGCGAGGTCCTTCGCGAAAGGCGACGGGACGGTTAGAACATGTCGATCAAATTCCCGCCACCAGGAGCCCAACACCGGGAGACTGCATTGTCCAGTGTGACTGTCCCTGTCGATGACTTTCCGCCGCTTCCGGCCCCCACGTTGGGGCAACGGGTCGCGGTGTGGTGGATGATCTTGAAAACGTCCCTGGGTGAACGGTTGGTGTACCGTGGCGATTTTGCCCTGGGGACGCTGATGCGGTTCCTGCCGATCATCACGCAGATCTTTTTGTGGTACGCGGTTTTCGATTCGATCGGAGACCCCGAAGGGAGTTCGGCGGCCGAGATCGGCGGGTTCGGGTTTCGGGACATGGTCGCGTACTACTTGCTGACGATGATCGCGCGGGCGTTTTCCAGCATGCCGGGATTGGCTTCGGGGATCGCTCAGCAGATCCGCGAGGGGGAAATCAAACGGTTTTTGATCCAGCCGATCGATTTGATCGCGTTCCTGTTGCTGACGCGTATCGCCCACAAGCTGGCCTACTATGCGATTGCGGTGGCTCCGTTCGCGTTGGTGTTTTTCTTGGCACGGGACTACTTCGTCGGCGGCTGGCCCAGTCTGCCGGTGTTCCTGGCGTTTTGTGGTTCGCTGGTGATGGGGTTCCTGATCGGATTCTTCCTGGAAGCGGCGATCGGGATGATCGGGTTTTGGTTCCTGGAGGTCAGTTCGTTGCTGTTTGTGATCATGTTGTTCAGCTTCTTTTTGTCTGGACACATGTTCCCGCTGACGATGTTGCCCGAGAGCGTGTTGACGGTGGTGAATTGGTTGCCGTTTAAGTACCTGGCGTATTTCCCGGCGGCGATCTTTTTGGAGAAGATTCCGGAGGAGGAGTTGGCGCGGGAGATGTGGATCGAAGCCGGGTGGTTGGTGTTCTTTATCATCCTGTGCCGCATCGCGTATGCCCGCGGCGTGAAACGCTACAGCGGATTCGGAGGGTAACGTCGATGGAGGAGCTACTGCGTTACATCCGCGTCTTTTCGACGTTCGCCCGCAACAGTCTGGTCCGTGACATGACGTTTCGGATGAACTTTTTCTTGCAGTGCGTCAGCAGTCTGGGTTGGACGGCGATGAACGTCGGTTTCTACCTGATCATTTTCGAACACACCGGTTCGATCGGCGAGGGGACGGGGTGGGACCGCGATCGGTTCTTTTTGTTCATCGCGACGACCTGGTTCATCAATTCGTTGGTGCAGGCGTTTTTCATGCCCAACGCGCAGGAATTCAGCGAGATGATTCGGACCGGCGGGCTGGATTTTGCGCTGCTGAAGCCGATCGACACGCAGTTCTTGATTTCGTTTCGGCGGGTCGACTGGAGTCAGTTGTCGAACTTTTTCGCCGGCGGAGTGATCGCGGCGGTCTCGCTTTGGAATCTGGCCCATCGCGAGGTCGATCCGATGGTGCCGTCGGCGTTGTCGGTCGTGCTGTACCTGGTGTTTCTGGTCTGCGGGATCATGATCATGTACAGCGTGATGATCACATTGAGTGCGACGAGTGTTTGGTTGGGGCGGAATCAGTCGCTGTACAATTTTTGGTTTTACATCACCAATTTCAGCCGCTATCCGATGGAGATTTACAACCGCGGTTACTTGGGCAAACCCCTGTTTGGTCTGTTCACGTTTGTGATTCCGATCCTGTTGGTGGTGAACGTTCCGGCGCGGATCTTGGCCGATCCGTTGGTCGCACGCGAGGACGGTGCCCAGTGGTACGTGGTGTGGGCGGCGGTGATGACGGTCTTCAGCGTGTTGGCCAGCCGCTGGTTGTTCCGCAAGAGTTTGCTGAGCTACCGGAGCGCCAGTTCGTGAGGGCTGGGAAGTCGCCGTGTTCTCCGAACTCGGCGCACGCGAAAAGCGAAGCTTTGTCCCGCGCCGACCTCGGAGAGGACGGCGACCGTCCCGTCCAATCAAAATCGAAGCTGCGGTAGACTACTCGCAGCGAGAGGAAATCAACATGCAGGCGCGCGACCAAGGAGAACAGATGGACGTATCGAAAGACATCGTATGGCACCAGCACAGCGTCGACCGGGAGATGCGCGAGCGGCGGCTCGGGCAACAGGGCTGTGTGATTTGGTTCACGGGGCTGAGCGGGTGCGGCAAGAGCACGATCGCCAACGCGTTGGACGTGATGCTGTCCGAGGCCGGTCGGGCGACGACGTTGTTGGACGGTGACAACGTACGTCATGGGCTGTGTGCGCCGCCGGCGGTGTTGGAACCCGAGCACGGTGCGGAGTTTGCGGAGCGATTCGGGTTGGGGTTCGGCGCCGTCGACCGGGAGGAGAACATCCGCCGCATCGGCAGCGTGGCGGCGTTGATGGCGTCGGCGGGGCTGATCACGTTGACGGCCTTTGTCAGCCCTTATCGCCGAGATCGCGACCGGGTCCGCAAGATCGTCTCCCAGGCGGGCCGGCCGAGTGATTTCGTCGAGGTGTTTGTCGACACGCCGCTGGAGGTCTGTGAGGCGCGTGACCCGAAGGGGTTGTACAAGAAAGCGCGTGCCGGCCAGATCAAGCAGTTCACCGGTATCAGCGACCCCTACGAATCACCGGAGTCGCCCGAGATCCGCCTGGACGGGGGGGCGGGGGAATCTGTCGACGAGATGGCCGGGCAGGTGAAAGCCTGGCTGGTCGAACACGGGGTTTTTTAGCGGAGAGTTTCAAGTTTCAAGTTGGGGGCCCGGGGGGAACTTGAAACCTGAAACCCAAAACCTGGAACTGATTTTTTGCCGTTGCGGTATTGGGCGATGGCGGTAAACTACCGGACCGTAAATCAGACACGAAACAAAAATTTGGTTTGAAAGTAAGTACGAATGACGATTTCGAAGCAGCGAAAAGCTGAAGTCATCAAAGAACACGGTGCAAACGAAGGCGATTCGGGTTCTCCGGAGGTTCAGATCGCGATTTTGACCGAGCGAATCAACGGTTTGACCGAGCACATGCGGACGCACAACAAAGACTATGCGTCCCGCCGAGGGTTGCTCGGATTGGTTAGCCGCCGCCGTCGCTTGCTTGACTATGTTCGCGGGGAGGACCCGCAGAGATACTTGGATATCATCGGAAAGCTGGGCATCCGTAAGTAGCCCGCAACATCGGCCGCTCTGGCGTGACGAAGGCTTCGGCCAAAAGTCGCCATCGCGGCGACCGGAGATTGATTTCTCGCTTTCTTCTTCACGCCCGGCGGCCTCTATGCAATCGCCGGGCGGGGTTCGGCAAGCGCTGTGCTTGCCGCTGTCGAGGGTGATTGAAACTGCCCTCCCCCTCCAGAGCCTTTTCTCTATAGCGCCCCTGATCTCGTCCGCCTGCGTTGGACCGTGCCGGCAGAAATCGTAGAGCATCGGGGGTGATCTTGATCCGATTCGGTAGGTCGGAACGGTCCGCTATCGTTCATGACTCCGGGCACCCCGCAGGCAATTGGGCCGGTCGGTTGCCGGAGTAATTTTGTTGTAGTTGTCGTTGCAGGAAGGAAAGTAAAGTGACTGTGAATAAGATTCGCGTCGAAAAGAAGATCGGGCGTCATGTGTTGTCGTTCGAAACCGGTCAGTTGGCGAAGCAAGCCGCCGGTGCCGTGTTGGTTCAGTACGGAGAAACCGTCGTTCTGGTCGCCGCGGCCAGCAGCAACCCGCGGCCGGGAATTGATTTTTTCCCTTTGATGTGTGATTACCGCGAACGCTTCGCGGCGGCCGGAAAGTTCCCCGGCGGATTCTTGAAACGTGAAGGACGCCCGTCGACGAAAGAGATTTTGAGTTCGCGTCTGATGGACCGACCGATCCGACCGCTGTGGCCCGAGGGGTACATGGACGAGGTTCAGGTCCAGGCGTTTGTGGTCGCCAGCGACCAGGAAAACGATGGCGATGTGTTGGCGATGAACGGTGCCGGCGCGGCTCTGCACATCAGCCCGCTGCCGTTCTTGGGGCCGATCGCGTCGGTTCGCGTCGGCAAGGTCGATGGCGAATTGGTCGCGTTCCCCAGCAATTCGGATCTCGAAGAAAGCGAATTGGACATGATCGTCAGCGGCTCGCGAGAGCAAGTCGCCATGATCGAAGGCTTCGCCAACGAGATGGCCGAAGACGAAATGATCGAGGCGATTCAGTTCGCCCACTCGGCGATCCGCGAAATCCTGGATCTGCAAGACGAGCTGTACCAGAAGGTCAACCCGCAGAAGATCGAGTACACGCCGCCGGAAGACGACGGGTTGTTGGACAAGATTTCGGCCAGCTACTACGACGAATTTAAATCTGCCATGCAGACCTCCGGCAAGCACGAACGTGCCGCCGCGGTCAGTGCCCTGCGCGACAAGGCGATGGCCGAGATGATTCCCGATCCGGAAGCCGAAGGCGCGATTTGCAGCAAACGCTTCAAGACGGTTTGGCATGATTTGGAAGGCAAGGTCGCCCGCGATTTGATCGTCGCCGGAACCCGCCCCGACGGCCGCGACAACACCAGCTTGCGTCCGATTCACTGCGAAACCGACGTCTTGCCCCGCGTCCACGGCTCGGCCGTGTTCCAGCGTGGTGAAACGCAGGCGTTGATCACCGTGACTCTGGGAACGGCGCGTGACGAGCAGCGTGTCGACGGCTTGCACGACGAATTCAGCAAGAAGTTCATGCTCGATTACAACTTCCCCTCCTTCTCCGTCGGCGAATGCCGACCGATCCGCGGGCCGGGACGTCGTGAAATCGGACACGGTTGTTTGGCCGAACGCAGCGTCGCGCCGGTGCTGCCGGCCGCCGATGAGTTCCCCTACACCGTCCGCGTGATCAGCGACATCACCGAATCCAACGGCAGCAGCTCGATGGCGTCGGTGTGCGGTGCCACGCTGGCACTGATGGCTTCGGGCGTTCCGATCAGCAACCCGGTCGCCGGGATCTCCGTCGGATTGGTTCGCAACAGCGCCGACGACTACGTCTTGCTGACCGATATCCTGGGCAGCGAAGACCACTTCGGCGACATGGACTTCAAGATCGCTGGGACGCAAAACGGGATCACCGGCATCCAGCTGGATTTGAAGATCACCGGGATCAGCGAAGAGATCATTCGTGCGACGCTGAAACAATCGCGTGAAGCTCGGATCGAGATCCTGCGCAAGATGCTGACGACGATCCCACGTCCCCGTCGCGAAACCGCTCCGACCGCGCCGCGGTTGTTGCGGACCCGAATTTCGCCGGACAAGATCGGCGCATTGATCGGCCCCGGCGGCAAGAACATCCGTGGCATCCAGGAATCGACCGGCTGCGTGATCGAAGTCGACGACGACGGCACCGTTTTGGTCGCCGGCAACGACAAGGATTCGGCCGCCGAAGCGATGCGTCAGGTCGAAGCCTGCACCGCGACCGTCCAGATCGGCAAAATCTATGACGGCATCGTCAGCAGCATCAAGGACTTCGGTGCATTCGTCGAAATCCTGCCCGGTCGTGACGGACTGTGTCACATCAGCGAGCTGAGCAGCGGCTACATCAGCAGCATCGACAAGGTCGTGCGTGTCGGTGACGCGATGAAGGTCTTGGTCATCGACGTGGACGAGCATGACCGCGTCAAGCTGAGTCGACGTCAGGCGCTCGAAGAGCTGGGCGAAGAGGACGAGATCGCAGCGATGGTCGCCGAGCAAGGTGACGATCGCGGTGGCGACCGTGACCGTGGTGACGGCGACGGCGGTGACCGTTCGCGACGCCGTGGCGGAAGCGGACGTCGCCGCGGCGGAAGCGGTAGTGGCGGCGGACGTCGCCCTCGCGACTGAGACCCGCGCCGCGTCTGCGGACGCACCTGATCAACAAACCCGCCCAAGAGCCTCGGTTGTCACAGCCGAGGCTCTTTCGGGTTCGGGACCGTTCGTTGGTGTCTAGCCTTGAGGCGATTCTCCGTCGCTGCGAGGAACGTCGATCGTATTACTGATGGATTCAGTTGCTCTTGTCCCGTGCGTTATCAAAGATCACTAAGCTCGGTTCGCCAACGGCGATCTACAACATAGCCTGGGGTGAGACCGGATGAGCCCCAGCGAATCCGGGCGTAACCCCAGGCTATGGATGTGTATGCCCTTGGGGCAAGTGCTGCGGAATGAATTCCGCAGCATCGTGAAACCGCCTTCGGGGCTAACAAAGAAGATCGATGATCACCACTGAGCGGTCCTAACCAAAAAGTCGCTCAGTAATACAATCGACGTCCCTGGCAGCGAGAGGCGCCGGCCCGGAAGGGCCATCGTACCCCGATGCGTCGCCGGACGCCGGCCCTAACCTTCTTGCTGCAACAACTCGATGGTCGTCTTGATCACGTCGGTGTTGTCCATCAGAAAACTGTGCAGCACGGGGACGGTGCGAAAGCTTTTGGCGCCGTCCAACTTGGCTTCTTCAACGCCGACAACGAAGTCGCCGTCGCCCTCGACCAGCGGATTGGCCACCGGCGTGGAGACGTCGCCGGCGATGATGTGAAACGGAAACGGCGGCACGGCCAGTTTCGGTTCCAGTTCTTTCCACTGCGCCCCCAGTTCCATGCCGCCTTTGCCGGTGACCCAGCCGAACACTTTGGTCGGCGCCAATCGCTGGGCGATCGTCGCGCCTTGGTTGGGCGGTCCCAACATCACCATCGATTTGCAGCGTGGCAGGATCTGTTGCGGGTCGCCGTCGCTTTGCAGATCACCGACGGCGTGGCGGACCACGATGTTCCC
The DNA here is from genome assembly GCF_008035925.1 of Stieleria maiorica. Lineage (NCBI taxonomy): Bacteria > Pseudomonadati > Planctomycetota > Planctomycetia > Pirellulales > Pirellulaceae > Stieleria > Stieleria maiorica. The sequence goes on along the minus strand of NZ_CP036264.1, from coordinate 8,658,510 downwards.
CATGCTGTGACCGACAAAACTGAAGGTATCGTCGCGGGGCAGGTCTTCGAGCAATTCACGCAGTGCCGCGGCATGGTCACCGATCGACGCTCGTGTGCTGGCGTAGGAGAATCGGATCGCGCCGGGGAGTCCGTTTCCATCGAGTTGTTTGTCGAGCGCTTTCATGCTGCCGCTGGTTCGCATCAATCCGTGCAACAGAATGACGTGATGCTTGGCCGCGGCGTTGGCGTTCTTGGGGCATTTTTGATTCAGTGTATCAACGCATTGTTGTTTGCTGCCCCAGGCCCGACGATAGCTGTCGGCGTCGATCAATCGCCAATGTCCGGTCAACGCGTTTTGTTGGACCCGGTACCCATCGCGCCACAGGTGGTCCGTCCAGATCTGAGAGTACTGGGTGGTCGGAAGCGGCACGTTGAAGTTGGGGGCGTCCGTCACGTCGGAGTCCTCAGTCGAGGGCGGTGCGGTTGGCGGTCCTGCGGAGTGACCGGAATGATGATGGATTTCGAAGCTGAGCGAAGCGGCCAGGGCGAGGGTGAGCAGGTAACGCATGCGACTGATTTCGTTGGCAAGCGGATTCGGGCATCGTTGGGGGCTAAGCGAGAAGAGCCCGTGACGGCAGGGATGCTTCGGAAAAATCCTCCTTATTTGATCGACTGAAGTCGAGCCAGGGGGCGGCCGGGCGGGAAAAAATCAACCGAAATCGGTCGGTTGGCGCGAGCAGTCCCGAGATTTAAGCGTTGCGGAAATCGGGTAGGAAGATTTCGGGGGTAAGAAAATGATGCAATGTACCCTTGGTTCGACAAGGCTAATCTTCATACCTCTGCCCCCGGGCCGCGTCACCCCGTGGCGTCGTTTGGAATCAGGAGACGGATGGCAGAATGATTCGGGGCAGAATGATGAAGTGCCCGCTGGCTGATGCCCAATACGGCTAAACCGAGGTTGATGGGGCCCTTACGCTGGCGCGATACGGCTGATGTTATTTGGTTATGAGCCGATTGGCGCCAGCCTTCGGGCCCTCCCCTGGACAAAACTACCTCGATTTAAAGTTATTGGGCTGATGCCAAGGGCGATCAGCCGAAATCGCGATCAGCGGTTGCTGCTGGAGCTTCGTCGGCTGACGCGTTGGGCCTGTTTGCTCAGGAACTGCGTCGCTTCTTCGGCGACCAGGACGGTTTCTCCCGAGCGGATCTCGGTGCGGAACCGGTGGTGGCCTTCGCTTTCGGCTTCGGCGATCACGCGGATGCGAACCTCTTCGCCGGGACGAATGCTGTCGATCGGATCCAGCAGGACTTGTCCGGTCAGCACTTGGCCGCTGTGGCCTTCGATCCGACGCGGTTCAATGCCGTTGCTGAATTGAGCGATCGCTCGCACGCCGTTGGCTTGCCGGCTGCCGCGGTTCTTGATCACGATTTCGTAGACGACTTCGGTTCCGACCGGTGCCGGTGCCGCGGGGTCTTGCAGCGTCATCACCAGGTCGGCGATCGATTCGACGCGGGTGTCCAAGGCGACCGCTGCCTTGCCGGCCGCACTGCCGGCAGCGTTGAAGTCGAACGTTTGCTTGCCGGGCGAAACCATGGTGCAGCTGAACTCGTAATCGCGTGACGCACCGGGCGGCAGCGACTGGATCGTCCAAGTCAACTTGGTGCCCTGTTGCTGTGCCGCGTCGATCCCGCCTTGGTAGCGGACGCCCGAGGGCAGCGCCAGGCTGGCAACGACGTTCTTGCAGGTCGCTTGACCGTTGTTGCTGATCTGCAGGTGGTACATCGCGTCGGTGTTTTGGTACTTGGTTTCCGGACCGGCCAAGACGGCTTCCAGTTCGGCGGCGGAAACGCGAATCGTCTTTTCGGCCTGTGCTTTCAAGCCGAGATCGCCGGAGGCCAGCCCGTGGATCTTCAGATCGCCCAGGTCTTGAGCGGTCAGCTCGACTTCGAATTGCGCTTCCTTGCCGCTGGGGATGTTGCCGATCCGCTGCGTCTGCGGCGTGGGTGAATTCGGCGACAGGGTGAACACGACGTTGGGTGCGACGCCATCGCCGGGATTGAGCACCCGTACCTTGTAGGTTTGCGATTCGCCGTAAACGACTTCCTCGGGGCCTTCGATCAACAGGTCCAACATCGGCTCGCGGACTTCGATCCTGGCGATGCTTTTTTGGGGGATTAGCGTCCAGTCGACGTCCAGCCCATGGGTCCCGCTGCGTTGGGCTTGGAGCCGCACGAACAGTTTTTCCGTCGTGCCTGCGGGCAGCGAATCGAGCGTCCAAACCAGTCGGTCGCCTTCTTCCAAGCCCTGACGCTCCACGGAGCCGCGGCTGGCGTTGTGGCCCTTGATGTCCGCCCAAACCGGGATCACTGCGCGGACCATCAATCCTTCGGCGTCGATCGCACCGCGGTTCTCCACACGGATTTCGAACTCGTGTGTTTGGCGGATGATCACGCTGGACGGGCCGTGGGTGACGACGCGTATCCCCGGCAGTTCCGACGCGACCGCGGTCTGACCGGCGGCCAGCTCACGGGACGTCGATGGTTTGGTGACAGGCCGCGGTTGCGGCGATGGTTGGAACGCGCCGTCGGAATGCGTCGGTGCCGGTTGCGTCGCGATCGGTCGATCGGACGTCATGGGCGCCGGCGTTGGAACTGCCGGGATCTGCGTTGCCGGTGTGGATGCCATCGGGGTTCCCAAGTGGCTTCCGCCGGGAGCGATCGCGTGCGTTCGGTTGGGTTGGCGGCCGTGAGTCTCCGGGACGACCGGCATGGTCGGCTGTGAAGCGTACGGTGCGGTCGGGATCGGTGATGTGGCCCCCATGGACGTGGCGGGCGGTTGGGCGACAGGGGCACCCAGCTGCGGGATCGCGTAGGGATCGTGGCCGGACACATACGGGTTTTGTGAAACCGGATGCGGCGGAACATAGGGTTGGACGGCGATCGGTGCGGTGGGCATCGGTGAGGTGCGGGGTGCAATCGGCGCCGCGGGCTGGGGCATCGTTGCCGCGGGTTGGGCCATCGGTGCCGCTGGCGGTGTGTTGGTAACCGGTGCAGTGGTGGCCACACCCGAGCCGATCGGGGCGCTCGCCGGTCCGAACGGGGTGCTGGCCGGATTCAGCGGGGCACGTGGTTGCGGGCGGGGCTGGAACGAGGATGCCGGCGGCCCGATCCGATGTCCGGCGAGCGATCCGGTCGGTCCCAATTTGGGCGCCGCGGGGGCGGGCAGCTCCGGAGCGACGAACTGCGGTTCGCTCGGTTCCGGCGGGTTGATCGGGGAAAGCGGCACCGATGGTGGCGTGGGCGATGACGCGACGTTGGCCATCGGTGCGGCCGATTTCGGTGCGGGCGCAGGGGCCGTCGCCGCGACTGTCGTCGGCGCTGGCTCAGCGGGGGCATTGGCAGCCGGTGCGGTCTCGGCAACGGTGGTCGGTTCGGGCGCAGCCGGCGCCGGTAGCGGTTTGGCGTTCGCCTCAGGTGCGGTCGTGTGCTTCGGGGCTGACGTGGCGCTTTCCGCCAGTGCCGCATCGCTGCCCGTTTGAGTCGGGTTCGTGTCCGCGGTTGCGGCGGGTTTCGGCAGTGCGGCGACCGCAGCCGGTTGGGGTTTCGGCTGTGGTTGCGCTTTGGGCTGCGGTTTGGGTTGGGCCTTCGGTTGCGGATTCATGGCGATATCGGCAGCCGGAGTCTTGGCGGGTTTCGGGGCCGGCTTGGTCGGTTCCATTTCGGCCGGTTTCGTCGGCTTGGCGTTGGACTCAGCCAGCTTGGGGGCCGGATCGCTGGAGCTGATCGAGGCTTCAACTGCGGTTTTGGAATCGGCGATCTTGGATTCCTCAACGACCTGGCGACGTGACACTTTGGGCACGATCGCTTCGCGGGTGGCGGGGGCATTTTTAGCGGCAGCAATCTCGGACGCATCCAATGTCGGGACATCGCGGCGGCCCGACCGCCGGCTGCTGGACAGGACGGACAGCGCGACGTTGTCCTCACGCTGGATTTGGCTTGAGGTGCTGCGTGATGTTGAGGTGCTGCGCTGAGCGGTGCTAGCCGGTGCAGTGCGTCGGCTTGACGGTTCGATGCGTCGGCTTGACGGTTCGATGCGTCGGCTTGACGGTGCCGCAGCGAGGGCCGGCGGCTGCGGGATGGCCGGGTTCATCCGCGGCTCGGGGGCCGGCAGCGGGGCCGACGTGTGGGGCGAGGTCAGTCGCGAGGGGCCGGCCAGACGGGTTTCATTCGGTTGCGGATCGCGAATCGGCGTCGGGCCTTTGGCCGGTGATTTCGATTTCGCTTGATGATACGGAATTCCCTGCCAATCGACTTTCGCTTGGGGCGTCGGGGCGGTCGGCTGGCTCGCTCGGTCGGTGCTGCTGGGACGCGATCCGAAAATGCCGCTCAGGATGCCCTGGGATTGAACCGTTTGATTGGACGTCTGGTGATCGGAGGGCCGCCGCGGCGTGTGGTTATGCGATGTCGTGTCGTTGCCACTGGAGCTTTGGCCGCGACCGAACAGGTTTGGCAGCAGCGAGAAGCTACGATTGGGGTCGACATTGGGGGCTGTCGGCTGCTTGCCGACAACTTGTCGGATCGGTTCTTTTTCCCCAAACGGCACCAAGCCCAAAGCGTTTTGCACGCCCGAGGTCGCCTGTCGGGGCTGGGCGGCCGATGCGGATTGTTGGGCAGCAGCGCCGCCGGCAGCCGCTCGACGTGACGCGTCACCGGGGCTTGTCGCAGCGACGGGGCTGGCAACCATCAGCGTGGCGAGCGAGTAAAGAGCGAATGATTTGACGTGTCCGCGCAGCATGCGTCCATCTCGTGAAGTGCGTAAAGAGAGCTTGTCATTCACGGTATCGGAATCGCTGCTGCAACAATTGAGTAGAATTTGACGGTTGTGCCGGATTGTCTGACGCATTGGCTGCGGTTTCACGCCGCCTTCGTTTCACAGGCCGATCCCGCTCGATTCCCGTCCTCCCATCCTTGCTGTTGAATCACACCCCCATGAAACTCCGCTCTTGGTCTCGATCGTTTGGTTTGTTCACGCTGTGTACAGGTTTCCTCATGACGTCAGCTCTCTCGTCCCTCGCGCGTGCCGAAACGGTGGACGTTTGGTTCGGCACGTCGACCTCGCGAAACGGCCCCAGCAAGGGCATTTATCACGGCAAGTTCAACACCGACAACGGGAAACTGACCGATGTGGAACTCGCCGCGGAGATCGGCAGCCCAGGATTCTTGGCCAAGCACCCGAGCGGAAAAATGCTGTATGCCGCCGCCAGCGATGCGGGGACGCCATCGATCGTCGCCTACAGGATCGAAGGCGGGGGCGGCGAGGCCACGTTGGTCAAAGACAGCAGTGTGCCGATCGGAGACGGCGGTGCGGCTCACGTCTCGGTCAGCCGCGATGGTAAAGTCGTTTTGTCGGCACAGTACGGTGCCGGGTCGACCGCGTGTTTTTCGCTGGATGATTCGGGCAGCCTGATCAAACGCACCGATTTGCAAAAGCATCCTGCTGGTTCCGGTGTGATTTCCGGTCGCCAAGAAACCGCCCACGCCCACTGGTCGGGAACCTCGCCGGATGATCGCTTCGCGTTCGTTCCCGATCTGGGGATGGACAAGGTCGTGATCTACAAAATCGATACGGAGAACGCCACGCTTGAGCCGCACGGCTACGGGGTCTGCCCGCCCGGCGGCGGTCCGCGTCACATGAAGTTTCATCCCAACGGAAAGACGATTTATGTGCTGAACGAATTGGCGTTGTCGGTCACGGTGTTCGACTATGACGCCCAGGCCGGCACGATGTCGCCGATCCAGACGATTGAAACGATCAGCGAAGCGGTCAAGGCCAAAGAGGTTTTCAACAGTTCGTCGGAAATCCGAGTGCACCCCAGCGGCAAGTTTGTCTACGCCGCCAATCGTGGCAACGATACGATCACCGTTTATTCGGTGGATGACTCGTCGGGCAAGTTACGCTTGGTCGAAGTCGAACCGATTCGCGGGGCATGGCCGCGGAATTTCAATTTGGATCCGAGCGGAAAATGGTTGCTCGCTGCCGGTCAGGCGTCCAACACGGTTTCAATCTTCAAGGTCGACCAAGACACCGGCGAACTGCAATTCACGCGGGATGCGGTGTACGTGCCCAGTTCGATTTGTGTGCTGTTTTAGGGGGCAAGATGATGGGGGCAGAATGATTAGGGGCAGAATGATGGGGCGAGAGGGTCGCCGGCAGGGATTGTTTTGCCCTTCCTTCGAGTATGAGGCAACGATCGTGCAATGGGACCAATAGGACGTCTAGGTCCCATGCGTCCTATTGGTCCTATCGATCACGGCCTCTTCTCATCATTTCGCCTGGGCTAATTGCCAGCCCAAAAAGCCATGCTCCTTTCCCGCTACAGCAGTTTTTCGAACTGCTTATACGTCATGGTGTTGGCGACGTCGGCTTTCGTCAGGCCTCCTCGGCGGGCTTGTTTGATGCCGTATTGCATCACGTCCATGCCGTCGACGGTGTGGGCGTCGGTGCTGATCACGATCGGGATGCCCAGCTTTTTCGCGGCCGCCAGGTGCACGTCGTTTAAATCCAGGCGGGCCGGGTTGGCGTTCAGCTCCATCAGCGTGCCGTTGGCCGCGGCGGCTTTCATCACCGCATCCATGTCGACTTCATAAGGCGGGCGGCGATTGATCAGTCGGCCCGTCGGGTGAGCGATGCAGTCGACGTGTTCGTTTTCGATCGCGCCGAGAATCCGCTCGGTGATCTGCTCGCGCGGTTGGCGTTGTCCATAGTGGACACTGGCCAGCACCCAATCGGCTTCGGCCAGAACGTCGTCGGGCAAGTCCATCCCGCCGGATTCCAGGATGTCACATTCGATGCCTTTCAGGATCACCAATTTCCCTTCGTACTCGGGGCGGATTTCATCGATCATCGCCCACTGCTCGCGCAGGCGATCGGCATTGAGTCCCATCGCCATCGACACGCGTTTGCTGTGGTCGGTGATCGCGATGTACTTCAGCCCTCGCTCGATCGCGGCGTCGGCCATTTCGCGAATCGTGTTCTGGCCGTCGGTGGCCGTCGTGTGCATGTGCAAGTCGCCGCGGATGTCGTCCAGCGTGATCAACTCGGGGATCTCGCCCGCCTGGGCCCATTTGAACTCGTTGCGATCCTCGCGCAATTCCGGAGCGATCCACGGCAGGCCGATCGCCGCGTAAACGTCTTCTTCGGTTTCGCCGGCGACCTGAGTTTCATCATCGACCCGGAACACACCGTACTCGTTGATCTTCAGCCCCTTGTCCTTGGCGATGCGACGTGTGTGCACGTTGTGGGCCTGCGATCCGGTGAAGTACTGCAGCGCGGCGCCGAACTGGTTGGCGTCGACACATCGCATGTCGACTTGGAACGCTTTGCCGACACGGATCGAAATCTTGGTGTCGCCCCGGCCGATCGTTTGCGATCGGTCGGCGTAGGATTCCAGATGATCCATCGCGGCGTCGCGATCGGAGGCGACGACCAGCAGATCCAAGTCGCCGATCGTTTCGCGTCCGCGCCGATACGAGCCGGCCCACTGCATCGTTTCGATGTGCGAGCAGGATTCCATATGGCGACCGATCGCGCGGGCCAACGCGTCGCCTTCGGCCCAACGGATCCGCTCGGCCGCCTGCTCGGCGATCGCCAACCCTTCTAAAATCGCCTCAGCCGTCTTGGCACCAAACCCTTTGACCTTGGCGACCGAACCGGCTACACACGCAGCACGCAAATCCGCCAACGAGTCGATGTCCAATTCCTTTTGCAGCTTGGCGGCCTTCTTGGCTCCCAGACCCGGGATCCGAGCCATCTGGATCAACACCTCCGGGACTTCCTCGCGGAGCTTTACCAGTTGGGGCAGCTTGCCGGTTTTCAGCAGCGTTTCGGTCTTCTCGGCGAGCGTCTTGCCGATGCCCGCCAGGTCGCTCAATTTGCGGTCGGGATCGTCGACGATGTCGGCGACCGATTCGTCCAGATCACGAATCGCTTTGGCGCCCTGGGTGTAGGCGCGAATACGGAACGGGTTTTCGCCCTTGAACTCCAGCAACTCGGCGAGTTCGTCAAAGACGTTGGCGATGGTGGCGTTGTCCATCGTGGCGTGGCTTTCCGCTTGAAGGGGAGATGATTTGATATCGCGTCAGCAGCGTATCAACTTGAATAGCGACTCGCGCTGCGTCAGTATCAAGTTTTCGGGTTGCGTTTGTCGAGCGGAAAAGGGGGCCGAGTGTCGCCGTGTTCTCCGAACTCGGCGCGGACGCGAAAAGGCGAAGCTTTGCCCCGCGCCGACCTCGGAGAGGACGGCGACTGACTTGTCCCAATCAAAAACCAAGCTGCGACAAAACGACTAGCGTGCCGGCAGCCAGCCACCGCTGTCGCGTTTGACGGGGGTCGGCTGGCGCGGTGCGGTTGGGGCCGGGGTCGCTGCGTCTTCCCAGGCGGCGACTTGACGGACGCTTTGGTGCCGCGTGGTCGCCTCGCGGACGGGGACGCTGACGCGCGGGCGTGCCGAATCAAGTTGGGAGGGGGACCGCGAGGAGGCGGAGCTTTCGGTGTTGCGGAACAGAGCCGACGGGTCGGCACCACGCGAGGAGGGCGCCGGCAGCGGCGGTGCCCGAAACTCTGGAGCTTGGAACTCTTGCGTGCTCGGCGGTTGAACGACGCGCTGACTCGGCGCCGACTGGCCCGTCGGTTCGGTTGTCGGTTGCGTCACCGTCGGCGGACCCGCCGGAACGCCGATCGGTCGCAGGGTGCTCCACTGTGAACCGGAGGATTGCGACCCTGTGGATTCGGTCGTCGATGCCGGGGGAGATAGCGGCGTGACCGCCGAGGGCGTCTGGGCGGTGAACTGTTGACCGAAGCGATCACCCGGGTTCCCGTTGGGCTGGTGTCGCGTCACGGGTGGGTCCAACTGGATCGCAGGTCGGTTGTCGTCGTCGCCGGTTCCGCTGGACTCTGACGGTGAGCTTCCGTAGGGATAAAGGTCGTCGCCGTAGGAATCGGTTCCGTTGTTGTTGAAGTAGCCGTTGTCGGCAGATCCATTGCCGGTGGATCCATTGCCGGTGGACGTTGAATCGGACGAGCCATTGGTGGCCGAGCCATTCAGTTCGGGGCGGCCGGATTCTAGACGCGGCTGTGGCACTGATTGTTGGTCCGACGGATCACCGCCGGAACCGCTCGGCGATCCGCCGGTCAGTGGAGCCGTGTTCGAAAATCCGGAATCGGGGATCGTTGATGGAATCGTCGTGACACCGGGATCGCCGGGTAAGAATTGTCCGCCGACTTGGCCGATGCCGCTGGCTGGCGGTGCGAAGCTGCCGGGGGTTCCGGCAAGGGGAAACGAAGATTGCGGGTAGGTATTTCCTAGCGTCGGTGTTGAGCAGACGTCCGGTGTGGTCTGCACCGGCGCCGCACCACTTTGCAGGGGAAAGGACGAGTTGTACGGCACGCGTTGCAACTGCTGCACATAAGAGCTGCACGGTTGTTGCACCGTGACCGTCGTCCCGGTCATCGGATCCACCGTCGACACAGGCCGGTAATAGGTGATCGGCGCCGTGTAATAGGACGTGACGTAATTCGTGTCGCGTCCCAACAGCGAGTTGAAGAAGCGAGCCAATCCAGAGCCGAATCGGCGGCGTGGCGGTTGCGGGCTGACCGGAACCAAGGGCGCGTAATTGGTTGGTACGGCGTTGTACGTGACCGGCGCGACGTTGCCGGGATAGTTGGCCGTGTAGACCGGTGACGCGGTGATCGGGTTGGCGGTTGCGGTCCCACGCAGCGTCGTGCTGATCGGCACCCGATTGGCGGTGGCAAGCGGCAGCCGATACGCGTCCGTCGTCGGCACGTAGCTGGACGTGATCGGGGCGCTCGGCGTGACCGGGGCGGAATTGACGATCGGCAGACGCTGCGCGTATTGCTGGCCGGCCGGCATGCCGGTGTAGACCGACGGATTGTCGAAGGTCTGGACGGAGGTGTAGCCATAGCCGGGACGCTGGGCTTGGTAGGCGCCCGAGGTCACCGTCGGGGCACCCAGCGGAGTCACCGTGACGGGCGCTCCTGCATAGCCGTAGTTGGCGGTGTAGGTCGGTGTTCGTCCGAACAGCCAATCCAAACAACCGGCGTCGGCGAAGCTGGCGAATTGGAACGCCGGCAGGATGGCGGCGGCGGTGATGGCAAGGGTTCGAAGGTTCGATCGGCCGGTCGACATGCGACGATTCCGTGGACGGCGGTTTGGGGTGATGGCATTCTTTTGGGGGGAGCTTGGTTGTGGAAAGTCCACAGAATCTCCCGCAGTAGTGGACGCCGCAGATAGGGTCTGGTCAATCGATTCGACAGCCTCACTTGGCAGTTGGAAAGCGATTCGGGCCGTCCCGTGCCGGTCGTAACGGGTTTTGGGGATCTGGCGGGGGAACAGAGACAGTTTCGGGAGTTTCGTCGTCTGTCAGTTTGCCAGCAATTTAAGGGGAGTGCGTCGCCGGGGGCTGGATGATGGGGGCAAGACGATGGGGGCAAGACGATGGGGGCAGAATGATGGGGGCAGAATGATGGGGGCAGAATGATGGGGGCAGAATGATGGGGTGGCAGAATGATGGGGTGGCAGAATGATGGGGTGGAAGGGGGGCTTTGGGATGAGGACGCTTTGTTCGTTTTAGTGGTTTCGGGGGGATTTCTCTGATTGCCTTGAGCTACGGGGAGGACGATTGCCCACGGATGGCAGCGCGAACCCACGGATCTTAGGCGGCATTACATCCGTGGGTTCGCGCTGCTATCCGTGGGCTTTTTCGATTCCCCCAGGCCTCCTGCCCGGACGCACCACCCCAAAGAATGCTTCCCGCCGCGGGGTTCTTTTCGGCTTGGGGCCTTCTGCCAACGTGGCACGAGCGTTAATCTCTCCGGCCCCGCTGCGGAAGATCGCGTCCGGTCCCCAATTTTGTTCTCAGGCGGCGATTCATTGCGGTTGCGATCGGAAAGGGCGGCAGAGACGGGCTGTTTTTTTTGCGTCGATGCCGGCTTGGCACGCCGGTTGCTATCCGTGGCGGTCAATCAGCGGAACTGTCATTCCGTCGCCGGATTCGATTCGCATCGACTGCCAAAAAGGGCCGTCGGCGAAAGGGCAGCCACCATCAACGGCTGCACCGGGGCGACGAGAGCGGGTCCGCATGCACGAATACACCTCCGGCGCACACGGTCGCCGGTCCAACCCATTTTCCCCCTTATTGAACATCTCGTCAGACGCGTCGCTGGGTTGAGCCCGGCAGTGGACTGATCGGGGTGCGTTGTAAACCACAGGAGAAACAACGTCGTGGCAAAGCAAATCGTTTTCGACGACGACGCCCGCGGGCCACTGTTGGCCGGCGTCAGTAAATTGGCGCGAGCCGTCAAAAGCACGCTCGGTCCACGCGGCCGAAACGCGGTGCTCGACAAAGGCTGGGGGTCGCCCAAAGTGACCAAAGACGGTGTGACCGTCGCCGAAGATATCGAGTTGGATGACCCCTTCGAGAACTTGGGTGCACAGCTTGTCAAAGAGGCCGCCAGCAAGACCAACGATGTCGCCGGTGACGGCACAACGACGGCGACCGTGTTGGCCGAAGCGATCTTCCGCGAAGGGTTGAAGATGGTCGCCACCGGCGCCGATCCGATGGCGCTGTCGCGCGGGATCAGCAAGGGTGTGGAAGCCGCCGCGGCCCAAATCCAAAAACTGGCCAAGCCGGTCGACGAGAAGAGCAAGAGTGAGATCAAGCAAGTCGCGACGATCGCCGGGAACAACGACCCGACGATCGGTGACGTGCTGGCCAACGCCTTCACCAAGGTCGGCAAGAACGGTGTGATCACCGTCGAAGAAGGCCGCAGCAATGAGACCTACGTCGACGTCGTCGAGGGGATGCAATTCGACCGCGGGTTCCTGTCTCCGCACTTCGTCACCAACCAAGACGAAGTCTCGGTCGAGTTGGAAGATTGCTACGTGTTGTTGTTCGAAGAAAAGATCAGCAACAACAAAAAGATGATTCCGCTGTTGGAAGCGATCAGCAAGGAAAAGAAACCGTTGCTGGTGATCGCCGAAGACGTCGAAGGCGAAGCGTTGGCGACGTTGGTCGTCAACAAGATGCGCGGCATCATCTCGGCAGCTGCCGTCAAGGCACCCGGCTACGGCGATCGCCGCAAAGCGATCCTGGGCGACATCGCAGCCTTGACCGGCGGCAAGGCCATCTTCAAGGATCTGGGCATCGACCTGGAAAGCGTCAAGTTGTCGGACCTGGGACGGGCCAAAAAGATCCGCATCACCAGCGACGCGACCACCATGGTCGGCGGTGCCGGCAAGAAGGCGGACATCGACGGCCGCGTCGAGCAGATTCGCCGTGAGATCGAACAAACCGACAGCGACTACGATCGCGAGAAGCTGCAAGAGCGTCTGGCCAAGCTGGCCGGCGGTGTTGCCCAAATCAACGTCGGTGCCGCGACCGAAACGGAAATGAAAGAGCGTAAGGCGTTGATCGACGATGCCCGCGCGGCCACCCAAGCCGCGTTGGAAGAAGGCATCGTCCCCGGCGGCGGAACGACGTTGCTGCGTTGCCGTGCTGCGGTTGAAAAGCTCGAAAAGTCGATCGAAGGCGACGAGTCGCTGGGCGTTCGCATCGTTCGGAACGTGTTGGACCAACCGCTGCGAGCGATCGCCAACAACGCCGGGCTGGACGGTGCCGTCGTCGTCAACCGTGTGTTGCAGCTCAAGGGCAAGACCGAAGGCTATGACGCCAACGCGGAAAAGTACTGCGACCTGCTGGCCGCCGGGATCGTCGATCCGGCCAAAGTCGTGCGGACTTCATTGGCCAACGCTGCCAGCGTCGCGGCGCTGTTGCTGACGACCGAATCACTGGTCACCGAGATCCCCGTCGAAGAAGAGGAAGGGGGCGGCGACCATCACCACGACCACGGCATGGGCGGCGGAATGCCGGGCATGGGTGGCATGCCGGGTATGGGTGGAATGGGCGGCATGCCGGGCATGATGTAGCCCGGACCCGCGGCAGGCACAGTAGCGACGGGCGGTGGACTCCGCTGCCCTGCTCTGCCCTGCCCCACTCCGGCGGCGCCGCACGAGAGTCACTCCGCGGCCCCGCCAAATGCAACTGAAACAATTCAAACTCAATCACCTTTCGAAAACACAACACAATCATGGCAAAACCGAAATTGCGTCCGCTCGATGACCGAGTCGTTGTTCAACCCGTCGAAGCCGAAACGACCACCGCCGGCGGGATCGTCCTGCCCGATTCGGCGAAAGAAAAACCGCAACGCGGCACGATCGTCGCCGTCGGCCCCGGCAAGCTGCTCGAAAGCGGCAGCCGAGGCGCGCTCAGCGTCGACGTCGGCGACACGGTGATCTATGGAAAGTACGGCGGAAGCGACATCGAAGTCGATGGGCAAGAGATGAAGATCCTTCGCGAGAGCGACATCCTGGCAAAGGTCCTGTAGGGACATCGGCGACCGCCCCGCCCTGCCCTGCCCCGCACCCGCGGTGGCATCGGTCGCAGCGGCGGGCCCGGTCCAGGTGTTCTGGGATGCGTTCATTCAGCACTCGTTATCATTGATAGAGGAATCCTCTCGTGGCAAAACAACTCTTATTCGAAGACCACGCACGCGCACGCATGCTGGCCGGCATTGACAAACTCGCCAATGCCGTCGCGGTGACGATGGGCCCCACCGGTCGCAACGTCATCATTGACAAATCGTTCGGCGGCCCGACCGTGACCAAAGACGGTGTCACGGTTGCCAAAGAAATCGAACTCGAAGACCGCTTCGAAAACATGGGCGCGAAGCTGGTCATCGAAGTCGCTCAAAAAACGAGTGACTTGGCCGGTGACGGCACGACCACCGCAACCGTGCTCGCTCGGGCGATCTTCAAAGAAGGTCTCCGCAACATCGTCGCCGGCAGCAACCCCGCCGCGATCCGCCGCGGGATCGATCGTGCCGTCCAAGCCGCTTGCGACCAGCTGCACGAAATCGGACGTCCGGTTCAGGACAAGGCCGAAGTCGCCAACGTCGGCGCGATCAGTGCCAACAACGACAACGAGATCGGCAGTCTGTTGGCCGACGCTCTCGAACGCGTCGGGAAAGACGGCGTGATCACGGTCGAGGAAGGCAAGTCGCGAACGACCGAAGTCAACTACGTCGACGGGATGCAGTTCGACAAGGGATACATTTCCCCGTACTTCATCACCGATCCCGGCACGATGGAAGCCAACCTGGAAAACGCGTTGGTGCTGCTGTACGAAAAGAAGATCAGCAACATCCGCGACCTGGTTCCGCTGTTGGAAAAAACCGCTCAAGCCGGTCAACCGCTGCTGATCATTTCCGAAGACGTCGACGCCGAAGCATTGACGTTGTTGGTGGTCAACAAGCTGCGTGGCACGTTGAACGTGTGTGCCGTCAAGGCACCCGGATTCGGCGATCGTCGCAAGGCGATGTTGGGTGACATCGCGACGCTGACCGGCGGCACGCTGATCAGCGAAGACTTGGGCATTCAGCTGGAAAACGTCACGCTGGATCAGCTCGGTCGCGCCAAGAACGTCACTGTCGACAAGGGCAGCACCACGATCATCGAAGGCGGCGGAAAACGCAGCGACATCGATCAGCGTGTGGCTCAGATTCGCGCTCAAATCGAGCAGACCGACAGCGACTACGACAAGGAAAAGTACCAAGAGCGTTTGGCCAAGTTGGCCGGTGGTGTGGCCGTCGTCAGCGTCGGTGCGGAAACCGAAGCCGAGATGAAGCAAACCAAGGCTCGTTTGGAAGACGCCTTGCACGCGACCCGTGCGGCCGTCGAAGAAGGCATCCTGCCCGGTGGTGGAACCGCACTGGTTCGCTGCACCGAAGCGGTTCAGGCGGCCAAGTCGAAAGCCAAGGGCGATGAAAAGATCGGTGTCGAAATCGTGCTCAACGCACTCAGCGCCCCGATGAAGCAAATCGCCGACAACGGCGGCATCGACGGCAGCGTCGTGGTCGACGAGGTCAGCCAAAAGCCGACCAACACCGGTTACAACGCCAATACCGGTGAGTACGTCGACATGTACAAGGCCGGCGTCATCGATCCGGTCAAAGTCGTGCGAACCGCGTTGACGAACGCCGGCAGCATCGCAGGATTGCTGTTGACGACCGAAGCGTTGGTCACCAACTTCGAAAAGGAAGACAAAGACAAGCTTCCCGTCGAAGGCGTGATCGCCTAGTCGATCCCGGAGACGTGTCTTCACAACAGCGGGTCGCTGCCTAACCATCGGCACGCGGCCCGCTTTTATGTCCGATCCTCATGCGACGCGGCGGCGTCGCCACCCCAACGGCCGATGCCGTGAGTGATGATGAGCGAAAAGCAATGCTATTACGAAGTCCTTGGTGTCGACCGGGGAGCTGCCAAGGTCGAGATCGATCGTGCCTATCGAAAGCTGGCGATCAAGTACCATCCCGACAGCAGTAAAGCCGAAGACGCGGTCGAACGGTTCAAAGAGGCATCCGAGGCCTATGAAGTCCTGAGCGATGCGGATAAACGCGCTCGGTATGACCGTTTCGGACACTCCGGCGTGGACGGAGCCCACAGCCAGTTCAACGACGTCGAGGATATCTTTGAGGCCTTCGGCGAGATGTTCGGCGGTGGCGGCGGCATGTTCGGCGATCTGTTCGGCGGACGCGGCGGTGGTGGTCGACGGCGGCGGTCGCGACGCGGAGCCCGAGCCTTATAGACCGCCCATTTCGAAACGCCCATCTCTTCGGCGACGTCCAGCGGCGGACGCCCGATCACGGCGGTCTCCCAGAACATCCGCCAAGTCCGCTCGTCGAAGCATTGGCGCAACAGCTCGATCATCCGGCGGCGGGCATCCAACGAGTCCGCTTTGGCGGTTGTTGGTGGATCCTCGAAATCGATCGCCGAGGCATCGGCGATCTGCATCAAGGCCAAGTTGGCGGCGGTCCCGCCGGCGGCCCGCTCCTCGGCGGCGATCCGTGCCCGGTCGCGGATCTTGTTGCGGGCGATCGTCCAAAGCCAGCCGCGAAAGGTTGCTCCGTCGCGACCGCCGTCGAACCGTGAGAGCGCTTTGGCGACCGAGGAAAAAGTGTCTTGCATCACGTCGGCGGCGTCCGCGGACTGGCAACCACACCGCCGCGCCCATCCATAGACGATCGGCCCGTAGACCTGGGCCAGCTGTTTCCAACCTTCCGCGTCACCGTCCCGCGCGCGGGCCAACAAAGACGCCGAGGTCGAAGGTTCGTCGCGAAAATGGGTCGAATTCATTCGCCCATTGTAGCTTCTCCGAGCAGACCGATGCGTCGGACCGGCGTCGGTCGTCAGCGTTCTTCACCCTTCCTGGCAGCATAGGTGTCTCCACGAATTCTGGTGCACGAATATCCTTGTGCATGAATTCCAGATCGCATCGCGATCATTCGGCCAACGGCCGTTCACACCCATAGCCTTGGGCATCGCCCAAGGTCCGCAATCGAGAACGAGGGGGATTGGCCAACGGCCATATACAAATGCCGCGTCAAACGCGAAGGTTGTGCATGGCCGTTGGCCAAACTTAACCTCATTGCGATGAGGTTCCTGGGGCGGCGCAATCCTCGCAAATGCCCGGTTTGCTTGCCCCAGGCTATGGATATGCATGCCCTTTGGGCAAAAACCGACTCGTGTAGATACCAATGCCTGCCGGGAGGGTGACGTTAAAAAAAGTAACCCTCCCGAGTGCAGGAGGGTTACGAAGCAATCCGCGTGACCTTCTCGTGGGAAAAGGCCGATCAAGACCGAGCGAACACTCTTACGGCAGTTCGATCGTTTGCAGGGCCAAGGTCCCTTTGACGTCGACGATGGCGACGGCGTGGCTGGCATCGAACTTGTCCATCTGCTTCACACCGGCCAGGGAATCGATCGTTTCATAGGGTTGCCCTGCGGTCCCGCCGCCGCGAACCGGTTCGGTCAGCCCCTGATTCTCTCCGATCCCCTCGGTGCTGATTTTCATCATGCCGCGGGCCGAGTTGTTCATCAGGATCGAAGTCTTGCCGCCTTTCTCGTAGACCACCATGTCCAACGGTTGATTGCGATTTCCGAGTTCGGCAACGGTGGTCCCGCGCACCTTTTCCGAGCCATCAAGTGCATTGACGGGGAAACGGACCAGTGGCGTGCAGGTGAATCCGGCCAACAAGCTAGGTTCACCGTCAACGACCATCGGCAAGAAGGTTTGGATCGTCGCATCTTCAACGCGTCCGTGTGCGGCATGGAAAATATCCACGCTGGTGGTCACCGTGTTGTCGGCAAACGGGTAGGGGAACTCGATCACACGCGAGGGCGAATCGCCGGCAGACAATCCGGTGACCATGACCTTGCCTTCGAAAAAGGCGACGTCGGTGATCGATGAATCGCGGGCATTGCGTGTGCGTCCGCGTCGCGTGACGTCTTTGTCTTCCGGCGGATTGGGCAATGCCTTGGAGGCGTGATGGATCTTGTCCAAATTGATTTTCGTGATCTCGCTCTGACCATCGACTTTCAACAGGTGCACCTGACCGCCGGCAACGATGCTTAGAAACGCGTTTCCGGTGTCCGGGTTGACCGCCAATTCGCCGATTTCGACGTCGCCGGACAAGCCCAACGATGATTTGATCGCGGCTTGTAAATCATCAATCGCCGGACCGCTGCTGCGATCGCCCGCGTCTTCGGTGTCGATCGCGTACACCGTCGCGGCCTTAGGATCACCGACCAATAGGACGCCGGAGGTGGCGAAGGTCATCGGCCCGACCGATTGAAGCTCGACCGGACCCAACGTCATTCCGGATGAAGCCGCCATGACACTCGATGCGGCCAGCAAAACCCCAAAACAACAGGCGGACAGGGCACGTCTGAATGGGAGGACGAAGGGCATGTTAGAATCCTTGTTTGGAAAATGGAGGGGAGAGAGACGGTGCGGAACGCACCACTACAATAACGGATCCACCGAGACGAATACACAAACGGGAGAACAGATGGAAAAGACAAGCCAAAATCGTTGCGTCCCCCTGGGACAGAACCGAACGGTCAGCCGCCGCGATGCGATCGCCGCTGGACTGGCGTCCACGGGAATGGCACTGGCAGCATCAACAAATGCACAGGATGCCGACCGTCCGCCGGCCGCGCCGACCAAGGACGCTCGCAAGTCCTCTCCCAAACGCTATCGTGCCAAAAAGTCGATCAACCAATGGGCATTTCCCTATCCCGATCGGATGTCGCTGCGGGAGTGCATGCAGCTTGCCAAAGACGCGGGATTCGACGGGATTGAGCTGAATTATGATCTGGACAACGACCTTTCCCCCAAAGCTTCGCAAAAAGACCTGGTCGGCATCCGCAATCTCGCCGATGAAATCGGGATCGAAATCAGCGGCCTGTGCTCGTTCCTGTTCTGGCCCTACCCGCTGTCCAGTTTGGACGCGGCCAAACGCAACCGCGGAATCGAACTGGCCGGGTTGATGGCCGAGGCCGCGGCCACGATGAAGGTGGAGAACTTGCTGGTCGTCCCCGGCGCAGTGCACATCCCCTGGCGGGACGATCACACGCCGGTGCCCAACGACAAATGTGAAGCCTTGGCGCGGGAAGCCGTCGGCTCGCTGGTCAGCGGCGCGGAAAAGAAGGGCGTTTCGTTGAACATGGAAAACATCTTCTTCAATGGTTTTCTAATGACGCCGATGGAGATGAACGATTTCGTCGATGGGTTCGGCAGCGACGCCGTCCAAGTCCACTACGACACCGGCAACATCTCCATGTTCCAGCACGCCGAACACTGGGTGCCGATCCTGGGCAAGCGGACCAAGAACATCCACTTCAAAGAGTTCACGAAGAAGGGAACCGATTATTCGCTCGAAACCTTCCGACCATTGCTGGACGGGACGACAAACTGGCCCGCCGTGATGGAGGAACTGGAAAAGATCGACTACGAGGGCTACGTGACGTTCGAGTACTTTCACCCGTACCCGCATTACCCCGAAGCGTTGATCTATCAAACGTCCGATTCGCTGGATCGGATCCTGGGCAGGATCTGAGGCGGCGCACAGTCGGCACACCAGCGCACGTTGGTGTTTAGCCTTTAGGCGACCGCTTTCTGGGTACGATGGCCCTTCCGGGCCGTCGTCCACTGGACTCCCCGTCGCTGCTTCGCAGCGACGGGCGACCGCCCGGAAGGGCCGTCGTACTCAGAGCAGCGACACGGGCGGCCGAAGCCGGCACACCAGCGTGCTACAAAATCATCTCCCCACCGTCGGTCGCCTTGGTCGGGCTACCAAAACCCGTCGTGTAGGCTTGATCGGCATCGACACCCAACAAGCGCATCAGCGTGTACATCAAGTCCGCCACGCTGCGGGGGGCTTCGTCATGCTGTTGCCCATCCTTTCCCGTCGACCCGATCACACGGCCTCCGATGTCACGCCCGGCCAACGTCACCGGGATCGTTCGGGGATAGTGATCACGTCCGTTCTGGCCGTTGATCACGGGCGTGCGTCCGAATTCGCCCATCCACAAGATCAACGTATCGTCCCACAGCCCGTTGGCCTTGAGATCGTCGATCAACGCGATCCAAGCCGGTTGCAGTTGCTGACACAACCGTTTGACGGCAGGGACATTCCCCACGTGAGTGTCCCAACCTGGCAGTTGCACTTCGACGTACCGCACACCGGATTCCAGCATCCGACGGGCGGCCAGAACGTTTCGCCCGAAATCACTGTCGCCGTATCGGGCCCTGGTAGAAGCGTTTTCCGCAGAGACATCCAACGCGTCGGAAAACGAGGACTTCAACAGACGTCGCACCGAATCGATCTGCTCGGATCGCTGCCGAAGTTGTGCCGTGCCACGACCCGAGCCGGAATGCCGATTCCACTCGGTCAACAAATCCAACTGATCGCGGCGCCGCTGGACGCTGCGGATCGTCTGGATCGTTCTTCCCAAGTCATTGACGACAAACGGTCCATGCTCGGTGCCCAAAAAAGCCGGCCCGTAGACCAAGTCGCCCAGCGTCACAAACCCCGGCACGTCGCTCGCCGGACGGGTGGACGCAACGTAGGATCCGAGCGCAGGTCGCGGAAAGGAATCAATTCTTTCGTACCCGGTGTGCAGTAGGTGTGACGCGCGATCATGTTCCCCTTGATTCGAACCGACCGATCGAATCAGGCACAAGTCGTCGGCATAGCTGGCCAAATCGGACAACGTCTCACAAAGCCGCATTCCCGGTACGCTGGTCGCGACGGCTTGCAACGGACCGCCCGTTTCGGTCCCCGGTTTCGGATCAAAGGTCTCCATCTGGCTCGGTCCGCCTTGCATCCACAACGTGATGCAACGACGGAACGGTGCAGTCGGATGGTTCGACTCCGCTGCCTCCGCAACCAGACGCCCCAGCCACGTGGAAAGCCCGGCCGCCGACCCGCAGCGTATCCACTGGCGACGATTCACAGGATTAAGAACAGACATGTTTCACCTTGTAAACACCACGACAGGCTGGAAGCACAACGCAAATCTCCCTCGTTTCCGGGCTCCCGCCTGGGAATGCACCGTCCGCGAGGTTCCTGCCTCGCCACTCTCGCTGGCAGAACCGTCGTTCAATCCCGCTCGAAGCCGGAATCTTGGAACAAATAAAGTACACTAGTGGCTAAAAACAAACTCGTTTCCGTGCAACAACACATACAGCCAATCGCTTCCTGGCACGCCCGCCAGACGTTGGCGTTCCCAATCATCCGGCGGCCGCGACAAGGTCGAGCGAAAGATGGAATCCAGGTCTCCGCTCGGTGGCGATGTCTCGGCGGCGAGTTCCTGTAACAACCCCTGACTGGTACGTTGCAACGCCAGCGGATCGGTCGCCCCCACCTCTGCCGCCGATTGCCCGATGAAGTCCACCGCCAGTGAGTTCAAAAGCACCGGCGACGGCGGATCCTGTTTCATCACCGTCGCGTACGAAGCGATCAATTGTTCGGGCAGCAGAGGGCGCGGCGCTCGCGCAGCAAACCATTCGATCGACTCGGCCCGATTCCTCGCATCGGCTCGCGGTGCCGTGCGGGCATAGGCGTCACTGGTCACGATGGTTCGAATCAATCCGCGAAGATCAAACCCGTTGCCCCGCAACTGGTCCGCCAACGCTTGATGGAGCGCCGGAACGCTCGGCGGGTGGGCTTGGCTGAGACCATCAACCGGGTCGACGATGCCACGGCCGATCAATAACTGCCAAACCCGATTGCCCATCGCTCGGGCGAACGGTTTGGACCGCACGGTCATCAACGCCAGTTCGCGTCGCCACGCCGCCGTGCGAGGCCGCGAACCGGTCAAAAACCGAGGCGTCGTGTCCGTCGAATCGTTCTGGGGTCCCGAATCAATCCGGGCCCCGGAATCAAGGACCTGAACGCCCCCGGAGACTTCTCGCAGTGAGATCGATTGAAAGAACCGACGCATCGCGGTGTAGTCCGCTTGGGTCCAGCGGTCGAAGGGATGGTCGTGGCAACGCGCACAATCGAGTTGGACCCCCAAAAAAATTCGCGACACAGGCGTCACGGGGTCTTCACGGTTGGCCACCAAAAAGTTGACGCCTCCATCGAGTGTCGTCACCCCTTCGGCCGAGATCAGGTCAAACGCGATCTGGTCCAATGGGGTCTGCTGTTCCAATTGCGTTTGCAACCAACGTCGCAATGCCTCGCGATCGACTTGTCGCGACTCGCCGCGCCCGACCAGAATCGTGGTCCAAATCTGTGACCAATACCGTGAAAACTCCTCAGAACGCAGCATTTGATCAAGCGTTCCGTCGCGGTCGTTGGCGGCTTCGAACCGATCCAGTTCGTCGCTGGTAGGAACGCGCCCGAGCAGATCCAGACTGATGCGCCGAAGGTAAGTCGGGTTGTCGCAACGTTCGGTCGGTGTGATCCCGGCATCGCGGTGAGCGGCGGCCAGGATCTGATCGATCGGCGCGTCGGTGGCATCTGCCGTCGACGCAACGCCACCGATCACCAAAACGATGGTCAGCAGTGTGACGTGGGCAAGTCGATGAGCTTTCATCTGCAATGTACCTGAATGCCAACCGTGGGATAGGCTTCCAGCCTGTCGATCCAGAATAATGACAGGCTGGAAGCCTATCCCACTTCCCCTCGTTCCCAGGCTCCCGCCTGGGAACGCATGTCTCGCGAGGCTCCCGCCTCGCCACCACGGAGGCGGAGCCTCCGAATA